>JBOGXS010000194.1:0-14227 GCA_050693815.1 Thermoleophilaceae bacterium
GGTCAGGACCGTCTCGAGCGTCTTCCCGAACAGCGACGCCCCGGCACGCCGCGGCGGTAGCGACATCACGAGCGCGCGCGCCCGGATGTCCCGCGCCTCCTCGACGATCCGCCGCCCCGCCTGCCCCGGGCGCACCTTCTCCCAGTGGCCCGTCACCCGCCGCCCGCCCCGTACGCGGGCACGGTCGATCAGCGTGGCGGCGCGAGCCTCCTGCTCGGGCATCACCGCGTCGATCGGCGAGTTCGGCGGCACGGTGATCGTCACGAGCACGTGGATGCCGCGCCTGCGCCGGGCGGCCAGCCGCACCGCGGTCGCGACCGCCCCGCTCGAGAAGTTGCCGTCCTCGAAGGCCACCAGCACCGACTCGTACTCGACCTCGTGCTCCACGACCGGCTTGGGCATGACGATCTTGTGCGTCTCGGTGAGCGAAAGCCCATGGCGGCGCCGGTAGACCACGTAGAGGGTCAGCCCGATCGCCAGCCAGATCGACCCCGCCACGAGCGTCTCGAGGTTGAGGATCGTGACGACGATGAAGGCGATCCCCGTTCCCAGGCCGCCCAGCACGGCGAACAGGGGCAGCTCCTGGCCACGCAGCCGCAGGGTCCCGGGGCCCCGCCAGGGGCGCTCGGCGTCCGGTCGCTTGACGCGCAGGGCGATCACCGCCAGGTGCGCGATCGTGAACGAGAGCATCGCGCCGAAGGCGTAGATCGTGCCGAGGAACTCGGCCTGGCCGGGCAGGATGGTGAGGCAGGCGACGAGGCCGAACACGACGATGGCCACGTACGGCGTGCGGAACCTCGGGTGCAGCGCCCGCAGCCGCTCGGGCAGCTGGCGGTACTGGCCCATCGAGTACGTCAGTCGCGACACCCCGATCATTCCGGCGTTGGTGGCTATGAACAGGATCGTGGCGGCGAGGATGCCCACGTAGACTTCGGCCGCTCCCTGGAGCGCACCGAGCTCGATGTTCTCGACCACGCCCAGAATCGGGTCGTCGGCGTAGCCCCCCTCCTCCTTCGGCAGCGCGAGCCTGGTCTCGCCATCCTGCACCGGCAAGGCCGAGAGCGCGACGGCCGGGAGGAAGGCGTAGATCGCGAACACCGCCACCACCACTCCGGCCATGCCGCGCGGGATCGTCTTGCCGTAGTCGCGCGCCTCCTCGGCCATGTTCGAGATCGTCTCGATGCCGGTGTAGGCGACCATCCCGACCGGGATCGCGATGAGGAAGTCCGACAGCTCCGGGGACGTCCACAGGTCGACGTTGTCCACCAGCGTGTCCGGCGAGAACACCAGGACGAGGCCGAGCACGACAAGCAGGAGCTGCGTGAAGAAGTCCGCCAGCGCGAGGAAGATGTTCAGCCCGGCCGACTCCTTGACGCCGACGATGTTGAGCACGGCGAGCACTGCCACGACCGCGATGCCGCCGAAGATGTCTGCCGGCGACTCGCCGAGCGGCGCCCAGAACACGCCCAGGTAGTGCGGAACGAAGAACGCCGAGATGGCGACGGTGATGATGTAGTTGAGCATCTGGCCCCAGGCCGCGAAAAAGGACCAGAACTCGTTGAACGCGCGCCGCGCGAAGGACGAGGAGCCCCCGGCCTCCGGGTACATCGTGGTCGCCTCCGTATATGTGGCGGCCGTGCAGGCGAAGATGAGACCGGCGATCACGAACACCACGGGCGTCATGCCGAGGGCGAAGATCGCCACGAGGCCGAGCGCGTAGTAGATCGACGACCCGACGTTGCCGTAGGCGGTGCTGAAGAGGGCCCCAGTGCCGAGGACCCTCTCGAGGCCGCGATGCTTCGGTCTGTATTCGGCCACCGGCGCTCAACGCTACCGGGGGCTCAACCCGGCTAGGCCAGGAACGGGATGATCAGCAGGGCGACGATGTTCGCCACCTTGATCATCGGGTTGATCGCCGGCCCCGCGGTGTCCTTGTAGGGGTCGCCGACGGTGTCGCCGGTGACCGATGCGGCGTGGGCCTCGGAGCCCTTGCCGCCGTACTCGCCGTCCTCGATCAGCTTCTTGGCGTTGTCCCAGGCGCCGCCTCCGGCGGTCATCGAGATCGCCGCGAAGAAGCCCACCACGATCACGCCGATCAGCAGGCCGCCGAGCGCCTGGGTCGACAGGAGGCCGACGACCACCGGGACCACGATCGGGATCAGCGCCGGGAGGACCATCTCCCGCTGCGCCGAGGCGGTCACGATGTCCACCGCCTTCGCGTAGTCCGGCTTCTCGGTGCGGTCCATGATGCCCGGCTTCTCCTTGAACTGGCGCCGCACCTCTTCGACCACGCCCCCGCCGGCGCGGCCGACGGACTCGATCGCGAGCGCGGCGAAGAGGTAGACCATCATGCCGCCGATCAGCAGCCCGATCAGGACCTCGGGCTGGGAGATGTTGAACGTGGTGACGGTGCCGCCCTCCGCGGCGGCCTCCGCGCGCAGCTCCTCCACGAAGGCGGCGAACAGCACCAGGGCCGCGAGCACCGCCGAGCCGATCGCGTACCCCTTGGTCACCGCCTTGGTCGTGTTGCCGACCGCGTCGAGCGGGTCGGTCACGTTGCGCACGTCCTCGGGCAGGTCCGCCATCTCGGCGATGCCGCCGGCGTTGTCGGTGATCGGGCCGAACGCGTCGAGCGCCACGATCAGGCCGGTGAGCGAGAGCTGCGCCATCACCGCCACGCCGATGCCGTAGATGCCGGCCAGCTCGTTGGCCACCAGGATGCCGAGCGCGAGCAGGATCGCCGGCGCGGCGGTCGATTGGAAGCCCTGGGCGAGGCCCTGGATGATGTTCGTGGCGTGGCCGGTCTGCGAGGCGCGCGCGGTCGTCCGTACCGGCCGGAAGCGCGTCGAGGTGTAGTAGTCGGTGATCACGAACAGCCCGGCGGTCACCGCGATGCCAACCAGTGTGCAGAGGTATAGCTCGATGCCCGACGGGGCTTCGTCGGAACCGCCGCGCAGGAGCGACGAGACCCCTTCCTTGAAGGTGAGGTCGTCCATCATGCCGAGCGTGATGGGCAGGAAGGCGAGCGCCGCCAGTCCCCCCGACACGATCAGGCCCTGGTACAGGGCGCGCTCGACGTTGCCCACCCGGCTTCGGACCGCAAAGGTGCCGACGATCGAGGCGATCAGCGACACGCCGCCGATCACCAGCGGGTAGGTGGCCACGGTCCCGATCTCTTGGAACGTCAGCACGCCGAGCAGCATCACCGCCACCGCGGTGACCGCGTACGTCTCGAAGAGGTCGGCCGCCATTCCGGCGCAGTCGCCGACGTTGTCGCCCACGTTGTCGGCGATCACCGCCGGGTTGCGGGGGTCGTCCTCGGGGATGCCGGCCTCGATCTTGCCCACCAGGTCGGCGCCGACGTCGGCCGCCTTGGTGAAGATGCCGCCGCCCAGACGCGCGAACACCGAGATCAGCGAGCCGCCGAAGCCGAGCCCGATCAGGGCGTCGATCGCAGCGCGCTCCTCGGTGCCCGCCAGGATCAGGATGCCGTAGTAGCCGGCCACGCCGAGCAGCGCGAGCCCGGCCACGAGCAGGCCGGTGACCGCACCGCCCTTGAAGGCGACGTCGAGCGCCCTGGACACGCCCGAGCGCGCCGACTCGGCCACGCGCGCGTTGGCCCGGACCGAGACGTTCATCCCGATGAAGCCCGCGGAGCCCGAGAAGGTGCCGCCGATCAGGAAGCCGATCGCGACCAGGATGCCGTCGGCGTCCGAGGCCTCGAGGGCGATCGCGAGCACGACCGCGAGCACCACCGCGACGCCGGCGATGATCGTGTACTGGCGCCGCAGGTAGGCGGTCGCGCCCTCCTGCACGGCGAAGGAGATCGCCTGCATCTCCTGGTTTCCGGGCGAGAGCGACAGCAGCCAGCGCGAGGTCACGACGCCGTACACGACGGCGGCCCCGGCGCACACGAGCGCGATGACCACGCCCCAGTCAGTCAGGAATTCCAAGGGGTTTATGTCCTCCGGTTAGTGATGCACGATCGCGCTTTGGAGCGCGGACGCGCAGAGGTCGTCGGGCTGTGGCCCGATCTTCGGCACCGCCCGGAACAAGAGCGCGCGCAGTCTATCGAGGTTCTGCCGAAAGACGCCGAAGGCGGCGTCCGCTGACACCGGTTCCCCGCCGTCCACCCCCACGTCGTAATCGGTGACGAGCGATACGTTCGCGTAGCAGAGCCCGAGTTCCCGGGCCAGCCAGCACTCGGGGTACTGCGTCATGTTGATCACGTCGAAGCCGCTGTCGGAGTACCAGCGCGACTCGGCCCGAGTTGAGAACCGCGGGCCCTGGACGACGACCACCGTGCCGCCTTCGACCACCGAGATGGCCTCGTCGCGGGCCGCGTCGGCGAGCGTCCGGCTGAGGTCGGCGCAGTAGGGATCGGCCGCGGAGATGTGGGTGGTCTGAGGTCCGTCGTAGAACGTGCTCTCGCGCGCCTGGGTCCTGTCGACGAACTGATCGCAGATCACGAAGGTGCTGGGCTCCAGCTCCTTCTTCAGCGAGCCGCACGCGCACGGACCGACGATCCGGCGCACGCCGATCTCCCGCATCGCCCAGATATTCGCCCTGTAGTTGATGCGGTGCGGAGGAAGCGTGTGCTCGTCGCCATGGCGCGGCATGAAGGCCACGTCGCTCCCCTCGAGCTTGCCTACCCGCAACGGTGCGGAGGGCGGACCGTAGGGCGTGGCGATCGGCATCTCCTCGACGTCGTCGAGGAAGCGGTAGAAGCCCGACCCTCCGAAGATCCCGATCACGCGCCCGGAGGGGTCCAGATCTTCGAGCGGGCCTTCGACCGCTCGTCGGGGCCCGAAGCACCCGGCTCGGCCGGGTGCGCAAGGGATTGGGCTTCCTTCACGTACACCATCTGCAGCTGGGAGAGTGCATCCTTGATCGGACCGACTTCTTCCTGCGGGCAGAGCGGCAGCAGCGCGCGGGCCGCGTCGATGGCCTGCTTGGCCTGTGCCACGTCCTTGCTCTCCTTCTCCGTCAGCCGTATCCCCGCCAGGTTCACGAGCGAGATGGCCGTGCTGAGCAGTACCTGATTGACCTCGGGGAGCTCCTCGCTCACGTTCTCACCCTCTCCTCGGCGTACGTCCGTTGTGTCTCCGCCACCTCCGCCGCGAACACCTCCTCCGTCGAGGCCCCGCGCCGAAGCGCCCGCCGCTGGCGCTGGGCGCCGGTCTCCTCCGGCAGCGCCGGCTCGATGCCCAGCTGCGCGCGCGCCGGCGCCGTCCACGCCATCAGGCGATCCGCGACCGCGGCCGCCGGGTACTCCTCGCGCCGGTCCAAGTCGATCAGCTTGCCGTCGAGCCCGTGGCGGATCGCGCGCCAGAAGTTCTCCTCGATGAAGCGGGGCGCGGGATTCCCGAACGGCACGCCCTCGTCGACGTCCAGCGCCGCCTGGGCGATGCAGGCGGCCAGCAGCGCCTCGAGCGCCGTGGACTCCGCCGCGCTCGACTGGGCGTCGCAGACGCGCAGCTCCACTGTCCCGAACGAGTGATGCGGCCGGATGCTCCACCAGATCTGGGTCTGCTCCACGATCGAGCCGGTGCGGACGAGGAAGTCCACGTAGTCGGCGTACGCCTCCCAGCCCCCGAAGGCGTCTGGGATCCCGCAGCGCGGGAAGCTCTTGGTGAAGATCTGCGAGCGGACCGAGTGGAGCCCCGAGTTGCGGCCGTCGAGGAAGGGCGAGTTCGCCGACAGGGCCAGGAGCTCCGGCAGGACCGGGCGGAGCCGGTCGCAGACCCTGACCGCGCGGTCGGCGCCCCGCACGCCCATGTGGACGTGGAGCGAGAACGTGTTGTTTCGCCACGCGACGTACTGGAGGCCCTCGGCCACGCGGCGGTAGTGCTCGGTGTCGATGATCCGCTGCTCCTGCCACGGGCTCCAGGGGTGCGTGCCGGTGGCGGCGAGCAGCATTCCGCGGTCGCCGGCCAGACGGAACAGCCGGGCGCGCGCCTCGCGCTGGCGCTCGGTCGCATCGGCGAAGCCCTCCCCCTTGCCCGACCGGATCTCGATCTCCGAGCGGATCAGCTCGCCCGCGACCGACTCGGCCAGCACCGCGTCGGAGGCGGCCGCCTCCTTCAGCTCGTCGAAGCGGTGGTCGAGCGACAGCGTGTCGGGGTCCAGGATTGCGAACTCCTCCTCGATCCCGACCGTGAAGTCCGTTGAGGCCTCGAACGCCTCATGGACGCGGGCCATGTCCAGCATCAGGTGAGGTAGAAGTAGAGCGCGTAGAGCAGGTCGACAGCAGGGCTCGAGGTGTGGACGGTCACCTCGGGCGGCACCTGGAGCAGGGCCTCGGAGTAGTTGAAGATGATCTTGACGCCGGCCTCGACCAGGTCGTCGGCGACCTCCTGGGCCGCCTCGGTCGGCACCGCGAGCACGCCCACCACCACGTCCTCGTCGCGGACCACCCGCTCGAGGTCGTCGTAGGGACGGACCACCAGGTTCTCGTTGACCTGGCTGCCGATCTTGGCCGGGTCCTTGTCGAACAGCGCGACGACGCGGAAGCCGTGGTCGGCGAAGATGTCGGAGCCCGCGATCGCCTGACCGAGGTTGCCGGCGCCGAACAGCGCGATGTTGTGCTTGCCGGTGGTCCGCAGGATCTTGCGGATCTGCGAGACGAGCGAATCGACGTTGTAGCCGACGCCGCGCTTGCCGAACTTGCCGAAGCCGGACAGGTCGCGCCTGATCTGGGTCGAGTTCACGTGCGTGTAGTCGGCCAGCTCCTGGGACGAGATCGTCTCCCGGCCCATCTTCTTGGCCTGGGTCAGGACCTGGAGGTAGCGCGACAGCCGCGCCGCCACCCCTAGCGAGAGCCGCTCCGACGCCCCGTCCTGTAGCCCGGCGCCGCCCGTCATGGGCTCGCGAAAGCTCACGATTGCACTCTATCGAGCCGTTCTTGCAGGGCGTCCTCGTCGACGAAGTACTCGAACAGCTCCTCGCCGTCGAGCGCGAGCACGGGGATGCGCTCCCCGAAGCGGCGCTCCAGGACCGGGTCGAGCGTGACGTCCACCTCGACGAGCTCGACGCCCCGGCGTGCGGACACCCCCCGTACGAGGGCGCTGGCCCCCTCACATAGGTGGCAGCCGGGCTTGCCGTAGAGAGTCAGCATGGGCACCCTGCCACTCTAGGGCCGTGGATCACATCGAGCTCGTGATCTTCGGCCTGCTGCTCGGGGTGGCGGGGCTAGCGGTGCTCGCCCGCGTGATCGGCGTGCCCTACCCGATCACGCTGGTCGTGGGCGGGTCGGGCATCGGCTTCATTCCCGGCGTGCCGTCGGTCGAGCTCGAGCCAGACCTCGTCCTGCTGATCTTCCTGCCCCCGCTGCTCTACGGCGCCGCCTTCTTCACCTCGCTGCGCGACCTGCGCCGCAACGCCCGCCCGATCGCCCTGCTCGCGATACCGCTGGTGGGCGTCACGATGGTGGCGGTCGCGGTCGTGGCCCACGAGGTGATCGGGCTCGGATGGGCGGAGGCGTTCGTCCTCGGCGCGATCGTCTCCCCCACCGACGCGGTCGCGCCCGCCGAGATCATGCGGCGGATCGGCGCCCCACGCCGGCTGCTGACCGTCGTCGAGGGCGAGAACCTCACCAACGACTGGACCGCGCTGGTGCTCTACCGCTTCGCGGTGGCAGCGGTGGTAACCGGATCGTTCTCGCTCGTCGACGCCAGCCTGCGCTTCGTGCTCACCGGCGTGGGCGGCCTGGCGGTGGGGCTCGTCGCGGGCTGGTTGATCAGGGAGGTGCGCAGCCGGGTCGACGACCCGCCAACCGAGATCACGATCTCGATCCTGAGCGGGTACGCGGCCTACCTCCCGGCCGAGGAGCTTGGGGTGTCGGGCGTGATCGCCGCGGTCACGGTTGGGATCTACATGGGCTGGCACACGCCCCAGCTGACCACGCCGGTGATGCGGATCCAGGGCGTGTCGGTGTGGGAGATCCTGACCTTCCTGCTCAACGCGGTGCTGTTCCTGCTGATCGGCCTGCAGCTGCCGAACGTGGTCGACGACCTCCCCTTCTCGGCGGTCGAGCTGGCCGGCTGGGGGCTGCTGGTGGGCGCCACCGTGGTCGGCGCGCGCCTGCTGTGGATGTTCACGGTCCCCTACCTGATCCGGGCGCTCGATCGCCGGGAGTCGCAGCTGGGGCGGCGCTCCTCGCCGCAGGAGCGGCTCGTGATCGGCTGGGCCGGCATGCGCGGCGGGGTCTCGCTCGCCGCGGCCCTGGCCGTTCCGCTCGAGGTCGACGCGGGCGGCGCCTTCCCGGACCGCGACCTGATCATCTTCGTCGCCTACGTGGTGATCCTGGTCACGCTGGTCGGGCAGGGCCTCACGCTCGCCCCGCTGATCGACCGGCTCGGCGTGTGCGACGACGGCAGCGAGGAGCGCGAGGAGGTGATGGCCCGGATCCGGCTGTCCGAGGCCGCGCTGGCGCGGATCGAGGAGCTGACCGGGGAGGAGTGGGCGCGCGGCGACACGCTCGACCGAGTGCGCGGCATCTACGACTACCGCCGCCGCCGCTTCAGCGCCCGGGAGGGCGGCGACGGCGACGGGTACGAGGAGCGCACCGGGGCCTACCTGCGCGTCATGTACGAGCTCTTCGACGCCCAGCGCGAGGAGCTGATCGCGCTGAGGAACCGCGGCGACATCAGCGACCAGGTGCGGCGCAGGGTGGAGCGGGAGCTCGACCTCGAGGAGTCGCGGCTGTCGAGCTGAGCGGGGGAACTTCGGGCTAACCCCGGCCGGCCCCCCGAGTGCTCGTCGAGTTTCTCGCGGTATGCGCGAGAAACTCGACATGCGCCTCAGCCGAGCCGGGCGGCCGCGTCCAGCGACAGGTACTCCGGGTACGGAAGCGGCTCGAGGAAGCGCGCCGCTCCGGCGATCATCGCGGCGTTGTCGGTGCACAGCTCGACCGGCGGGATCCAGACCTGGACGTCCAGCGCCCGGACGGCCTCGCGCAGCTCCGAGTTGGCCGCCACACCGCCGCCGATCGCCAGCCGCTCCAGGCCCTCGCGCTCGAGCGCCTTTCGCACCCGGCTCACCAGCGCTTCGACGATCGCGCGCTGATAGGAGGCGGCGAGGTCGGCCCGGCTCGCGTCCGGGTCGTCGCGGAGGCGCCGTGCGCAAGCACTCGGCTCGGCCGAGTGCGCGCGGATCGTGTACAGGAGGGCCGTCTTCAGCCCGCTGAAGCTGAAGTCGAGCTCGCCTGGCGCGCTGCGCGGGAAGTCGAAGGCCTCGGGGTCCCCCTCGCGGGCGAGCCGGTCGAGCTCCGGGCCGCCGGGGTAGCCCAGGCCGAGCAGCCGGGCGCCCTTGTCGAACGCCTCGCCGGCGGCGTCGTCGAGGGTCTGGCCGAGCACTTCGTACGGTCGATCCGCGCGCACTCGGCAGAGCCGAGTGCTTGCGGCACGGCCGCCCGGATCGTCCACGCGCGCGAGGAACGTGTGGCCGCCGCTCGCCACCAGGCACAGGTACGGGGCTTCGATCGCGTCCGGTCCCAGCGTGCTCGCGATCACGTGGCCGTGCAGGTGGTCCACTGGCACGAGCGGCAGCCGCCGCGACGCGGCGATCGCCTTGGCCGAGGACAGCCCGACGAGCAGCGCCCCGATCAGGCCGGGGCCGTGGGTCACCGCCACGGTCTCCACGTCGTCGAGGCGGATCCCGGCCCGCTCGAGCGCGTCGGCGGTCACCGCGTCCATCAGCTCCAGGTGGTGGCGCGACGCGATCTCCGGCACCACGCCGCCGTAGCGCGCGTGCAGCAGACCCTGCGAGGCGATCGCGTTCGAGCGGATCTCGCCCTGCCGCGTGACCACGGCGGCGCAGGTGTCGTCACAGCTGGTCTCTATCCCGAGGATCAAGGCCGCCGCCTTAGCGTGGCTCGGCGAGCGGCATTCAAGCCGGCGCCCGCTCCGACACCGTCCGCCACATGATCAGCGCGTCCTCGCGGTTGTCGTGGTAGTAGGCGCGGCGGCGGCCCGCGGCGCGGAAGCCGAAGCGCTCGTAGAGGTGTATGGCGGCGTCGTTGGAGGTGCGGACCTCCAGCGAGTACTGCTCGTTGGGCCGGTCGGCCATGTCGAAGAGGCGCTCCAGCAGCGCGGTGGCGATTCCCTGGCGCAGCAGGCAATCGTCGACGGCGACGTTCATGACGTGCCACAGGCTGTCGTAGCGCGAGCAGACCAGGTAGCCCACGATCCTCTGCCGCGAGCGCTCGGCTCGGGCGAGTGCGCGCGGATCCGTTTCCTCGATCAGCGCGGCAAGGCAGATCCCCGACGGCTTCGACAGCTCGAGCACGAACATGGCCAGCGACCATGGCGTGGGAAACGCGCGTCGCTCGATCGCGATGACCTGCGGCAGGTCGGCGTAGGTCAGGCGGCGGATCTCGAGGTCGAGGTTCACTGCGGCTTCGCGTCGGGTGCTCTGAGGTAGTCGGGGAGGACCGCCTGCGGCGGCTCGCCGGGGACGTCCGCCGCGAGGCGGCAGACGTGCAGCGCGCGCACCACGTGGACGTTCGATCCGTCCGGCACGACGCGCATCCCGGACGCCTCGAGCGCCTGCCGAAATCGTACCGAGCCGTCCCCCGCCGCCAGCGGACTCGAACCGCCCTCGCGCACCCGCTCCGCGACCCGCTCGGGGGCCTCGGCCACCGGGCCCCAGACCCGCCGGCCACGCTCGTCGTAGAGCGCGGCGAAGACCTCGCCGCGCTTGGCGTCGATCAGGGCCAGCCGCCACTCGGCCTCGATGCCGGCGGCGAGCGCCGCGAGCGACGACACCGGCTTGAGCGACAGGCCGTTCGCGGCTGCCAGGGCGCGGGCCGTGGCTATGCCGATCCGAAGCCCGGTGAACGTCCCCGGGCCGACCCCGACCGCGATCGCCTCGAGGTCTCCGAAGCCGAGCCCGGCCTGCTCCAGCGCATCGGCCACCGCGGGCAGCAGCTCCCTCGCGTGGGCCGGGGGCGCCGCCAGCGCGGCGGGATCGGGGGCGACCTCGAAGGCCTCGCCGTCGGCTCGCAGCACGCAGGCCGCGCTGGCCGCCGTGGAGGTGTCGATTCCCAGCACCGTCACGCGATCGTGATGCGGCGGCGGTCGCCGCCCAGGTGCTCGAGCAGCACGCGCGCCGCCACCTGCTCGATGGCCGGCTCGCCGGCGGCCGGCCACTCGACGAAGGCGATGCGCTCGGCGGTCAGGTAGTCCTCGAGCAGCGCAGGATCCTCGCCGGCGAGCGAGCCGAGGCGGTAGAGGTCGAGGTGGGCGATCTCCCGCTCTCCGGCCAGTACCTGGCCGATCGTGAAGGTCGGGCTGGTTACGGGCGCCTGCACGCCGAGGGCGCGACAGGCGCCGCGCACGAAGGTGGTCTTGCCGCTGCCGAGCTCGCCGCTCACGAGCACGACGTCGCCGGGGTCGAGGCGACGCGCCAGCTCGGCGCCGGCCCGCTCGGTCTGCTCGGGCGAGGAGGTCTCGAGGGTCATGGGGAGCAGGAAGGTTGGCGGGTTTTGCGCACGGCGGGCACGGGAATGCCTGGTTTCAGTCCATCAGGCAGGGGGATTTCATGCGTACGCTCAAGACGGCCGTGCTGGCCACTCTTCTGGTGCTCGCCGCCGCGGTCGGCAGCGCCTCGGCCGCCGTTCCACCGGTCGGCGCGCCCGCCGGCAGCGTCGACTGGAGCAAGGTCGACGGGGCCGTCCCGTACCAGGGCGGCTACGCGATCCCGCTGAAGGGCGCGCGCCCGGCATGGTTCACCGAGGAGCTCGAGCGCCGCGTGGATGCCGCAGACGGCGCGCCCGTGGCCGCGCCTAACGACGCCCCGCTGCCGGGCGAGGTCGGCATCCGGCCCGGCTCCTGGATGATCGCTCCCGCCGGCTGCACGATGAACTTCGTGTTCGGGAGCCCCGGGAGCTACTCGATCGGAACCGCGGGCCATTGCGGCAAGGCCGGCCAGCAGGTCACGCTGTTGACGCTCGCTCCGGGCGGCGCCAACCCGGTGCTGGTCGACGTCGGCACGATCCAGCGCAGCGTGGACGGGGGCGTGGGCAACGACTTCGCGATCGTGTCGATCCGGCCCGAGCTGCAGAGCTGGGTGAGTCCCACGATCGCCGTGGTGGCCGGTCCCTGCGGCTCCTACGGCGGCGCGGGACCCGAGGCCGTGTTCCACTACGGCCACGGGCTGGCCATCGGCACGGGCGGCACTCCCCGCGCGGGCCTCGCGCTCACCTGGCGGGCCGACGCGTTCGGCTGGTCCGGCCTCGCCACTCCGGGCGACTCCGGTTCGGCCGTGCGCGTCAACACGGGCCTGCAGGCCGCGGGCGACCTGACCCACCTCGTGGTCGACACGAACTGGCTGCCGAGCTACATCGCCGGCACCCGGATGAGCCGGATCGCACAGATCGCCGGGGCACCGCTGGCGAGCAGCCCGCTCTGCTGAGCGTCGACGGCGCGGGCAGCTAGCGGCCGTGCGCCAGCAGCGCCGCGGCGGCCGCGACCAGGTCGGCGTTTCCGTCGGCCGTTCGGCCATCGGGGAGGACTGGCGTGTCCTCCAGCCCGGTCCGGATGCCGTGGCCGCGCTCGGCGGCGCGGCGGTTGACGGCCCAGGAGGCGATGCCGTCGCCGTGGTGGACCTGCTCGAGCCGGATCCCGGCATCGGCCAGGACCCGCTCCATCGCCGCCGCGGCGGCGACCGCCGTGTCGGGCTCCGCATCGAGGGGCTCGATCAGCGCTCGCAGGCAGCGGGGCGCGATCCGCGCCGCCACGAAGGCGTGGGCGTCGTCGGGCGACAGCAGGCCGGCCTCGATGCCGACGCCGCGGCCGACGAGCAGCTCGCAGAGCGCCACGATCCCCTGCTCGCCCTGGTTGGCGGTGACCAGGTCCGGGAGCTCCGTCCAGGCCGCCACGAGCGCACGGCGGCGCTCGGGGTCCGGCTCGATGGCCGCCGAGGTGCTCAGCGAGAGCGGGATGCCGGGGCAGGCGGCCCTCACGGCGCGCAACGCGGCGGCGCACGGCTCCGCGGCGAGCGTCTGGCTCCCGTGCTCGTCGTAGGGGTGCAGGTGCAGCGAGCGGGCGCCGGCGTCGACGGCCGCGCGCCCCTCCGCCGCCAGCTCGTCCGGCCTGCGCGGCAGCGCGGGATGGTCCCGGTCGCCGTTCAGCGCCGCCTGCAGCAGGACCACCGCTAGTGGTCTCTCCGACTTGGAGGAGCGACCACTAGTTGAACAGGTCCATCTGGTTCGGCTCCGGCTCGGGCTCGCCCGCCACGACGGCGGCCGCCACCGGCGCCACCGCGCCGATCGGCACCGGCGCGGGCTCGTCGAGCAGGGCGGGCAGGTTGGCGAAGTCCTCGCGCAGCTCCTCGAGCGTGCGCGTGCTGCGCAGCGCCGCGGCCGGGTGGTAGAGCGGGAGCACGCGCACGGCGCGCCCGCCCAGCTCGTGCACCTGCGGCCGGCCGTGGACGCCCGTGATGCCGCGCTGCGAGCGGGTCAGCAGCTTGGTGGCGAAGTTGCCAAGCGTGCAGACAACCTTGGGCTCGATCAGCTCGATCTTGCGGTGCAGGTAGGGCTTGCAGGTGTCGATCTCGTCCGGCTGCGGGTCGCGGTTCCCCGGCGGGCGGCAGAGCAGCACGTTGGTGATGAACACGTCCGAGCGCTGGAGGCCCACCTCCTCCAGCAGCTGGTCGAGCAGCCTCCCCGCCCGACCCACGAAGGGAAGCCCCTGGAGGTCCTCGTGCATGCCGGGCGCCTCGCCGACGAACATCAGGTCGGAGTCGGCATTGCCCGAGCCGAAGACCACCTTGGTCCTGCCCTGGTGGAGCGGGCAGCGGACGCATCCCGATGCCTCGCGGTAGAGCGCGACCAGCTGCTCGCGGCGCTCCTCTGCGCTGCGTGACTGCATGGCCCAAGCCTAGGGACCGCGGCCGACGGCAACCCGCCCGTCCCGCGTCGCATCGAGCGGGGCGTTCGGTGCGCACAGACGACCACCGTCCTGGATAGGTGTCGCATAGCAACACCAGGGCAGGACAGTCCCGCGCTCGCTCCGGAGCAACGCGCGGTCCAGGCTATCCTTGGCCGTGCCGGCCGCTACCCGCCTTGCCGCAAGCACTCGGCTCGGCCGAGTGCGCGCGGACAGCGTCTCCGGAGTGGACCGGCAGGGGCAATGCACCCGATCGCCGACAGCCTGGAGGACCTCCGTGTGGGGATCGTGGGCGCGGGCCGGCTCGGCACCGCGCTCGCCGCCGCGCTGCGCGACGC
>JBOGXS010000195.1:0-11534 GCA_050693815.1 Thermoleophilaceae bacterium
ATCCCGCCGCCCACGACGGCGACATCGGGATACGACCCCCTCGCAGCGCGCCCGGCCGGGCCGGGCGGTTGCCCACGGCCGCTCACTCCGCGGCGTATTCCACGATCGACTTGTCGATCAGCCACTCGACCGGCGCCTTGTCGTCCGTGTAGACGTCCCCGCCGCGCAGTGGTGGCTCCAGACGCCGGGCGGCGGCCAGGGCGGTCGCCCGGAGGCCCTCAGGCAGCCGCCCGGCGGCGTCGCGCAGGCGGGCGGCCGACAGCGGCGCCTCGCTCGCCACGATCAGCGTGTTGGTGGGCTCGATCGGGTCGCGCAGCAGGTGCGGGAAGACCTCGCCCATCGTGGCCGTGAGCACCTCCTCGAGGTCGTCCTGGCCCTCGGGGTGCCCCGCGTTCACGATCACCACGCCGCCCGGACGCAGCCGGTCGCGGACCGTCTCGAAGAACTCGACGGTGGTCAGGTAGAAGGGGATGTAGGGCTGGCGGTAGGCATCGACCGAGATCTGGTCGTAGCGGGCGTCGATCCGGTGCAGGAACGGACGGGCGTCCTCGTGGTAGAGGTGGAGCCGCGGGTTGTTCATGTCGAAGTACTCGCGCCCGATCTCCGACAGCTCGGCGTCGATCTCCACGCCGTCCACGCGCGTGTCGGGGAAGAACTCCTCGTAGGCGCGCGCGGTGGTGCCGGCCGCGTTGCCGAGGATCGCCACCCGTCGCGGCGGCTCCTCGAACGCGGTGAACCCGAGCACGAGGTGCCCGTCCCACACGTCACCCGTCAGCACGGTGTCCGGGTGGTAGACCGAGTGCTGCGCCTGGCCCTCGTTGAGCTCGAGCGTGCGGTGGCCGTCGGGGTACTCGATCACGCGCGCGTACTGGTACTCGGTCTCGGCCTCGTGGATCACCCGGCCGCCGCCGTCCGTCTGGGCCTTGAGCGTGCCCACCGGCAGCGCGATCAGCGCCGCGATCGCCGCCGGGGCGAGCGCGTAGCGCCGCACGGGGCGCAGCCCCCAGACCGCCATCACGGCGATGGCCAGGGCGAAGACCAGGAATGTGCGCCGCGTGCCGACCAGCGGGATCAGCAGCAGCGCGGAGAGCAGGGTGCCGAAGAGCGAGCCCGCCGTGGAGAGCGCGTAGAGGCGGCCCGCGACGGTCCCCGCCTCCTGGACCGACGACACCGCCAGCCGGATCGCGTAGGGCGAGACCGCGCCGAGGAGCAGCACCGGGACGGCCACCAGCACGAGCACCGCGAAGAGCGACCCGATGAACGCGCCGGCCGAGATCGAGTCGAGCGCGTCGACCCCGACCTCGAGCAGCGGGTCGGCGGCGAAGGGCACGAGCGCCAGCAGCCCGGCCGCGGCCAGCGCAAGCAGGCAGAGCCCGCGCATGTGGGGGTGGCGGTCGGCGAGCCGCCCGCCGAGCCAGTAGCCGACCGAGAGGGCGACCAGCACGATGCCGATCGTGTTCGCCCACACGATCGTGGAGGCGCCGAAGTACGGGGCGAGCAGGCGCACCGCCGCGATCTCCGCGCCGAGCGAGCCCGTCCCCACCACGAAGACGAGCAGGGGGAGGGGTGGCATTCCGACTGCACGCTAGCTACCGTCCGCCGTACCGATTGCCGTCCGCCCGAGAAGTCGTCCGAAGGCCGTCCTGCTCGCGCTCGCGATCGCGAGCGTTTCGGGCGGCTGCGGAGACGCCGAGGAGGCGAGTCGCGTGGTCGCCGGCAGCGGAGCGGACGCCTTTCATCCGAGAGCCTGCGCGACTGGGTGTCGTACGTGGACCACGTGGCGGTCTACACGGTCGCCGACGAGCGGGCGCCCGACACCGATTCCGCGCGAGACGCCCAAGTCCGCGAGGTGACATTGGGCGTCGACCGCCGGCTCTGGAGCGCCACGGGCGCGCCGTAGCTGCCGAACCGGTTCACCATCGACGCGCTCGACTCGCGCGATGCGCCGCGCCTGGAGGTGGGCGAGCGCTACCTCGCGCCGCTGGCGCGCGTCCGCTGCCGCGCTTCCAGGCCGTCCTCGAGGAGCGCCACCGGAAGGAGCAGGTGCCCCCGGGCGAGGCGCCCTAGCGGGAGCGGCGCTCCGGGCTCGGCCTAGACGCGTGGTCGCGGCGACAGCGCGGCGCGCAGCGCCTCCGCGCAGAGCCCGTCCAGCGGGAGGAGCAGGCTTCGCACCAGGGCGAGCGGCTCGCGGTCCTCCTCGCGGATCCGGTCCGCCTCGTCGCGCGTCTCGACGAAGTGGGAGAGGGCGTCGCGATAGATCGACAGCCGCGCGGGCGACATCACGACCGTCCCCCTGCCACCGCTCACCTCTCCCAACTCGTCGGCGAGGGCGGTCAGGTCGCGCAGCTCGAGCACCTCGTCGGCGGAGAGGCTCGGCATCCGGAAGCGCTCCTCGGCGGTGGCCCGGAGCGCGTGCGCCGAAGCCGCGATCTCGGCCTCGCCGAGGTCGAAGCAGGCGGACACGACGGGGTGGCCGTCGAGGTCCTCCACGATGTCGATCCGCGGGTTGTCCATGCTTGGTCGCAAGCACTCGGCTCGGCCGAGTGCGCGCGGATTGCTCTCCGGATTGAGACTCTCATACCCCCTGAAGGTTGCGCCACTCAGGGACGACGATACTAGTACGCGTACTAGCCCTCGTAGGGCTCGAAATCCCTCTTGCGCGCGCCGCAGACAGGGCAGAACCAGTCGTCGGGGATGTCCTGGAACGCGGTGTCCGGTGGGATGCCGCCGTCGGGGTCCCCCTCGGCCGGGTCGTAGATGAACCCGCACGAGGTGCACATCCAGAGCTGGGCGGTGGCCTCCTGGCTCATGCGGCGCGCAAGCCTAGCGCTACTCTGCCGGCGGTGAGGGTCCAGGAGCCGCGTCAGGCCGCCTCGATGATCGTGCTGCGCGACTCGCCCGAGGGGCCGGAGGTGCTGCTGGTGGAGCGCAACCCCGCGCAGCGCTTCATGGGCGGGGCCTGGGTGTTCCCGGGAGGAGCGGTGCACGACGAGGACGCCGACCACGCGGCCACCGCGGCGCGCGAGCTGCGCGAGGAGGCCGGCATCGAGCTGCCGCGGGACGCCTCCGTGGTGCAGTGGTCGCGCTGGATCACGCCCGAGGGGGTCAAGGTCCGCTTCGACACGTGGTTCTTCGTGACCGAGTCCCCGCCGGGGGCGGAGGCGAGGCCGGATGGCGGCGAGTGCGTCGCGGCGCGCTGGCTGCGTCCCGCCGACGCGCTCGCGGAGCACAACCGCGACGAGCTCCAGCTCGTGTTCCCCACGATCAAGCACCTCGAGGCCCTCGGCCGGATGGCCTCTGTGGCCGAGGCGCTCGAGAAGGCCCGCACGCGCGAGGTCGTGCCGGTGCAGCCGCGCGTCGTGATGCGCGAGGGCGCCCCCCGGCTGTTGTTGCCTGGCGAACCGGGCTACGAGCAGTGAGAGCGATCCGCGCGCACTCGGCCGAGCCGAGTGCTTGCGGCCAAGCAGCGGTCCGCGCCGCAACCTGGCGCGGTCTGCATTGTTCATGGGGTCTGTGAGGCGCAGCGTTTCGATACTCGTGACGGCCGTGGCGTTCCTCTGCGCGCTGGCCGCCGTTGCGGTCGCCGAGACCCTGATCGGCACCGAGGGCGCGGACCGGCTTGCCGGCACCTCGAGCCCGGACCAGATCTACGGCGAGGCGGGCGACGACAGCCTGCTCGGAGCCGGCTCGAACGACTACCTCGAGGCCGGGACCGGCAACGACGAGGTGGACGGCGGCTCTGGACTCGACCTCGTGATCGGCGGCACCGGCGACGACCAGGTCGACGCCGGCGGCGGCGACGACGTCGTCTACGCCGGAGCGGGCACCGACCTCGTGCTGGGCGGGCGCGGCGCCGACACCCTGCTCGGCCAGGCCGACGCCGACCGGCTCTTCGGCGGGCCAGGTCGGGACCGCATCTACGCCAGCCTGGGCGGCGACTTCGTGGACGCCGGCTCGGGCTCCGACTACATCAGCTCGGACGAGGACGACGTGCGGATCAGGGCCGGCTCCGGGCACGACGTGGTGAGCGCCGACGGCGGCCGGATCGACGTGAACGGCGGCGCCGGGCGCGACCGGATCAGGACCGGCTCCTCCGACGATCGGGTGAACGGTGGCCGTGGCGCCGACTCGATCAACAGCGGCGCCGGCGACGACACCATCCGCGCCCGCGACGGCCGGCGCGACCGAGTGCGCTGCGGCGCCGGCGACGACACCGTGACGGCCGACCCGTTCGATCGCCTCAGCGGCTGCGAGGACGTCGCGACCGCGGGTCGCCCGCGCCGCTGATCGGATAAACCTCCCGCATGGCGACCACCGGGCTGACGGTGGCGGTGACCGGGCCGACCGGCGACCTCGGCCTGGCGATCGTCGACGCGCTCGAGCGCTCGCGGGCCGTGAAGCGGATCGTGGGCATGGCGCGCCGGCCCTTCGACCCGACCGAGCGCGGCTGGCGCAAGACCGAGTACCGCCAGGGCGACGTGACCGACGCCGCGAGCGTGAGCGGGCTGGTGAAGGGCGCCGACGTGGTCGTGCACCTCGCCTTCGCGATCCTCAGCGCGAGCGACGCCACTCGCGAGCTGAACGTGGCCGGCTCGCGCCGGGTGTTCGAGGCGTCGGCCGCCGCCGGGGTCGAGCGGATCTGCTACGCGTCGAGCGTCGCCGCCTACGGCTTCCACGACGACAACCCGGACTGGCTCACCGAGGACGTGCCGCCGCGCGGCTCCCCGGAGCACCCCTACTCGCACCAGAAGGCCGAGGTCGAGCGCGTGCTGGGCGAGGTGCTGCTCAAGCGCCGGAGCACCGTTGCCTACGCGTTCCGCCCGTGCATCGTGGCCGGGCCCGAGGCGCGCACGATGCTCCAGGAGATCCCGTACTTCCGCCTGAGCGAGGCGATGCCCGACGCCGTGGCCCGGCTGCTCGGCTCCCTGCCGGTCCTGAAGCCCGTGCTGCCCGATCCCGGCGCCCGCTTCCAGCTCGTGCACCAGGACGACGTGGCGCGCGCGTTCGTGGCGGGGGTGCGCGGCGCCGGCGAGCCCGGCCCCTACAACCTGGCCGGTGGCGGGACGTTGACGATGTCCCACCTGGCCGACGCGCTCGGCTGGTACTCCGTGTCGATCCCCAAGCTCGCGGTGGAGGCGACTGCCGAGGTCGCCACGCGGCTGCCGCTCGTGCCCGACTCGGTCGCCTGGCTCCACTCCGTGCGAAAGCCGGTCCTGATGAAGACCGACCGTGCCCGCACGCTGCTCAAGTGGCGGCCCCAGCACACCTCCCGCAACACGCTGGAGGGCATGGTGAAGGCCCACCGCGAGGGGCTGTTCGTGCGCTGAGCCGCAAGCACACGGCTCGGCCGTGTGCGCGCGGACCGCTCACAGGGCGCGGCGGTACAGCTCGGCGTAGTCCTCCTCGCCCATCTCGCGCGGGTTGAGGAGCGTCGTGCCGTCGCCCATCGCCCCCTCCACGAGGGCGGGGATCCCGGCCTCCGGCACTCCGACCTCGGACAGTCGCGTGGGCAGGCCGAGGCGCGCCACCAGCTCGGTCACGTAGGCCGCCAGGGCCTCCCCGATCTCCGGCTCGTCCACGCCGAAGATCTCCCCGACGTCGCGGTAGCGATCGGCGATGTCCGCCCCGCCGGCGGCGTTGTGGCGGATCACGTGGGGCAGGTGGATCGCGTTCGCCACCCCATGCGGCACGCCGAAGTGGGCGCCGGCCGGATGGGACATGGCGTGCACGGAGCCGAGCGCGATCGTGATGGCCAGGTTGGCGGCGATGAGCATGTTGCCCCGCGCCTCCTCGTCCTCCTCGCCGCGCTCGACGGCCCGCTCCAGGTTGTCCCGGATCGTGCGCAGGGCGTGCAGCGAGCGGGCGTCGCCGTGCGCGCTCCACTCGGTGGACACGTAGCCCTCGACCGCGTGCGTCAGCGCGTCCATCCCCGTGGCGGCGGCCACGCGGGCGGGCAGCGTGCGGGTCGCCTCGGGGTCGAGGATCGCGAGCCGGGGGAAGAGCGGGAAGTCGGCGATCTCGATCTTGATCCTGGCCTCGGGGTCCTTGATCACGGCGGCCATCGACACCTCGCTGCCCGTGCCCGCGGTCGTGGGGATGCACGCGAGCGGGGCGACGTCGAGCGGGCGGCCCATCCCGTCCTCCTCGCGCGGCATCAGGAGGAAGCCCTCCTGGTCGCGCGCGCTGCCGCCGTGGGTGAAGATCGCGTCGGCCACCTTGGCGGTGTCCATCACCGAGCCGCCGCCCACGGCCAGGAAGGAGTCGGCGCCGGCCTCCTTGGCGGCGGCGCCGCAGCGCTCGACCACGTCCGTCGAGGAGTCCTGCGGCACCTGGTCGAACACTCCGGCCGTCTCGAGCCCGCCGTCGGCGATCCCCGCCTCGACCCGCTCGACGAGGCCGGTGGCGCGGATCACCTCGTCGGTCACGACGAACACGCGCCGGGCGCCCTCCTTCCGGAACTCGAAGCCGGCCGAGCCGAGCAGGTCGCGACCCGCGATCACCCGCGTGGTCGCGGCGTGCTGGTAGAAGTCCTTGAAGCCCCGCAGCGGCGTGCGGTCGAGCGCGGAGCCGGCCGCCGTGCGCGAGCCGCCGGCTTGGCCGGCGGCGAGCGTTTCGCTCTCCGTCACGAGGCCTGGAGGAGGTCGCCCCGGCCCGCGTCCTCGAGCTGCTGCCGGTAGCGGGGGAACACCGGCTTCGCGAGCGGCACGAGCTTGAGGATCTTGGCCACGGGGCCCTTGGCCTTCATCTGGCCGCGGGCCAGCGCCACGGTCACGTTCACCTGGCCTAGCCAGAAGCGGTGCGCCGTGTCGGCGTCCATCGTCATCACGACCTCGGGCTCCATCGCGGTGTCGCCGCAGTCCACCTGCCCCCCCTCGCCCTCGATCAGCCTGACCGTAATGCGGGACTCGGGGTCGCGGTACCGGTACTGGACGATCGTGTTCGCCCTGCGGAACTTGGGCGCGAGCTCGTCGTCCGCCGCGAGGTCCTCGAAGAGCCTGCCGATCGTGGCGTAGACCTCGTCGGCGTCCTTGAAGTAGGGCATGGGCGGGGATTCTATGTCCGGCCCGGGCGCGGGAAGGAGGTTCCCACCACGGCGTCCCATGCGCGGTCGGGAAGGAGCCGGCGCTGGGCCATCAGCAGGTGGGCCGAGGCGGTCACCTTGTAGCGCGTGCGGGGACGCTTCGCCGTGAGCGCCTTCTCGATCGCCGCGGCCACCGCCTCCGGGCCCGCGCCGAGCCTAGACATCGGCCCGCTGTAGGCCCCGGTCGTGGCCGCGGCGACGGCGCTGTTGAACTCCGCGTAGGGGCCGTCCTCGTGCGGCACCGACCCCACCGAGGTCTCGGGGAAGCTCGTCTTGATCAGCCCGGGCTCGATCACGGACACCTGCACGCCGAAGCCGGCGACCTCGAAGCGCATCGCGTCCGAGATCGCCTCCACGGCGTGCTTGGTCGCGTGGTAGAGGCCGCCGCCCGGGAAGGTCAGCTTGCCCCCCATCGAGCTCACGTTGACGATCCGGCCGTGCCCCTGCCGGCGCATCTCCGGGAGCACGAGCTGGCACATGCGCAGCAGCCCGAACACGTTGGTCTCGAACTGGCGGCGCGCGTCGTCGAGCCCCACGGTCTCGACCGCGCCGCTCTGGCTGTAGCCCGCGTTGTTCACGAGCGCGCCGACGGCGCCCTCGGCCTGCTCGACCGCCGCGACAGCCGCCGCCATCGACTCCTCGTCGGTCACGTCGAGGGGGAGCGTGCGGCAGCCGGCGCGCTCGAGGTCATCGATCGACTCGAGCCGGCGCGCGGTGGCGTACACGGTCATCCCGCCCCGCGCGAGCCGCTCCGCGGTGGCGCGGCCGATGCCAGTCGAGCAGCCGGTGATCAGGACCGCCTTGGAGGTCTGTGACATGGCTCAATCCTCCCGGATCGTCCGGGGCCTTACCAGGAGGATCTGAGCGGCGCGGCCCACGCGCCCATCCTCGTCCCACAGGGTGGTCTCGGCCAGGCCGAGTCCGTCGACCCGGGTGACCGCGTCGAGGCAGACCCACTCGCCGGCGAGGGGGCGCATCAGGTGGACGCTCAGCTCGGTGTTGATGAAGAGGTGCTCGCGCCAGTCGAGCGCCGAGCTGACCCCGTTCCCGGAGTCGGCGGCCACCAGCACACGCTCGAGCGGGCCCGGCGTCTCGCCCTCCACCAAGGGCAGGCGCATGCGCATCCAGACCGTGGCGGGTCCGGGCTCGCTGAAGCCGCCGCTCACGAAGCTGTACTCCATCGCGGCGTGGTAGCCGAAGTCGTCGCCGGCGACCGGGAGGTCGCCGGGTGCGCCGCCGTCCGGGCCGGGTGGCCGGCGCTCCTCGCCCGCGTCGATCCTCAGCTCGCCGGCCTTGAGGCGCCAGGCACGCGCCCGCATCGCCTCGCCGCCGGGCCCCGAGAGCGAGGCCTCCAGCATCTCCACGCTGCGACCGGGGCGCACGAGGCGCGCCTCGACGGCGAGCGGCTCGAGCGGGACCGGGCCGAGGATCTCGACCGTGATGCGCCCCACCCGCATGCCCTCGCGCGGCCCGCAGCGCTCGATCTCGCGTGCGAGCAGAGCCGCGGGCGGTCCGGCGTGCTGGGCGCGGGGGTCCCAGGGCCCGCGGGTGGCCTCGCTCGGGACGAGGGCCGCCCCGTCCTGTGCGAAGAACGCGCCGGGCACGGCGCCCCTCAGGCGCCGATCGAGAACATCGCCTCGAGATCGTGCTGGGAGAAGACCTCGAAGGCCACCATGGTGTGGGTCTCCCGGATGCCGCGCACGCGCGACAGCCGGCCCGTGACGAGCTCGGAGAGGCCCTCCGCCTCGCGCAGGCGGATGATCGCCACGAAGTCCCACTCGCCGGTGATCGAGTAGGCCTCCGTGACGCCCTCAACGCCGGCCAGCTTGCCGCCCAGCGAGTGCATCGCCTCGCGCTCGGCCTTGATCAGCACGAAAGCGTGGATCATGGGCCGGGAACCTATAGCGTCCGCTGCCCATGCAGGCGGTCACCTTCCAGGCGCCGGGAGAGGTCCGCGTCGAGGATCGGCCCGAGCCCGAGCTGCTCGAGCGCGACGACGCGATCGTGGGCGTGGAGGCCACCGGCGTGTGCGGCTCGGACCTCCACATCTACCACGGGCGGGTGGCGATCGAGCCCGGCTTCACGCTCGGCCACGAGTTCGTCGGCACGGTGGTGGCGGCGGGCGAGGCGGTGACCGAGGTGGGCGAGGGCGACCGGGTGCTGGGCTGCTACTGCTCGGCCTGCGGCAACTGCTTCTTCTGCCGCCGCGGCGACTTCCACAAGTGCGACGACGGCCGCGTGTTCGGACACGGCAAGACGCTCGGCTCGCTTCAGGGCGCCCAGGCCGAGCGGGTGCTGGTGCCCCACGCGAACCTGACGCTGCGCCGCGCGCCGGAGGGCATGTCCGACGACGCCGCGCTGTTCGCGGGCGACGTGATGGGCACCGGCTGGCACGCGGTCGACCAGGCCGGCATCCGGCCGGGCGACACCGCCGCCGTGCTCGGCCTCGGGCCGGTCGGGCTCTGCACCGTGCAGGCCGCGCGGGCGGCGGGAGCGGCGAAGGTCGTGGCGATCGACACGGTCGAGGAGCGGCTCGCGATCGCCGAGCGCTTCGGCGCCGAGCCGGTGCACCTGACAGAGGACGATCCACGCGCCGCGGTCAAGCGGGCCACCGAGGGACGCGGGGTGGACGCCGCCATCGACGCCGTCGGCCATCCCGACGCCTTCGAGCTGGCGGCCCGGGTCACGCGCAAGGCGGGCACGGTGGCCGCGATCGGGGTCTACGCCGAGCGCGTGCCCGTGCACATGGGAATCGTCTGGATCAAGGCGCTCACCATCAGGACCGGCCACGCCAACGTGATCGGCCACGTGGACCGGGTGCTGGCCATGATGGTCGCGGGCGTGCTGGACCCCGCGCCGCTCGTGACGCACCACATGCCGCTGGCGGAGGCGGCCGAGGCCTACGCGGTCTACGACCGGCGCGAGGCGCTCAAGATCGTGATGTCGCCGTGAGCGTGGAGCGCGGCACGGAGGCGCTGCTCACCCGGCGGCGCCAGATCCTGGCCCAGGGGGCGCAGCCGCTGGGGTGGAAGATCGGCTTCAACGTGCCGGCGACGCAGGAGAAGCTCGGGCTCGACCGCCCGCTGGCGGGCTTCCTCACCAGCGACACGCTGCTCGAGGACGGCGCCGAGTGGTCGCTTAGCGACGACGGCGACGTGATCGTCGAGTCGGAGGTCGCGCTCGAGGTCGGCGACGACGGGCGCTCGATCGTCGCGCTGCTGCCGGCGCTGGAGCTGGCCGACGAGCCCGACCTCACGCTCGACGTCGAGACGATCCTGGCGGGCAACGTCTTCCACCGCGCGGTGGCGTTCGGCCCGCGCGTCGAGACCGGCGCGCCGGGCGCGGCACGCATCCTCGTGAACGGCGAGGAGCGGCATTCCGTGGACGCCGACCGGACCGGCGAGCGGCTGGAGGCGATGGTCGACGCCGTCGCCGGGCGGC
Source organism: Thermoleophilaceae bacterium (assembly GCA_050693815.1). Taxonomy (GTDB): domain Bacteria; phylum Actinomycetota; class Thermoleophilia; order Solirubrobacterales; family Thermoleophilaceae; genus JACVRW01. The sequence continues at coordinate 10,523 of JBOGXS010000195.1, forward strand.
TGGCCGATGCAGGCGAGGAGCTGCGGCCCGGCGAGCGCATCATCACCGGCGTGATCGCACCGCCGCACGAGGCGCGGCCGGGCGACACCGTACGGCTCGAGCTCGACGAGCTGGGGGGCGTCGAGCTGCGCTTTACGTAGCATCCGGCCATGACTAACAGCATCCGCGCGCACTCGGCCGAGCCGAGTGCTTCCGGCTTGGCCACCCTCTCCGACCCCGTTCGCAGCTTCGCCGCCGGCCCCCATCGCCTGCTGATCGGCGGCGAGCGGCCGGAGGCGGCCGACGGGCGCACCTTCGAGACCTTCGATCCCTCCACCGGGCGCCCGATCGGCGAGGTGCCCCACGCCGGCCCTGAGGACGTCGACCGCGCCGTGCGCGCCGCCCGCGAGGCGTTCGAGGACGGGCGCTGGAGCGGCATCGCCGCCGCGGACCGCACGCGGGCGATGCTCGCCCTGGCGGACGCCGTCGAGGCGCACGCCGGCGAGCTGGCCGAGCTGGAGTCGCTCGACAACGGCAAGCCGGTCAAGCTGGCCGAGCGCGTGGACGTGCGCCTGGCCGCCGAGCACCTGCGCTACTTCGCCGGCTGGCCCACCAAGATCGCGGGCGAGACGCTGCCCGTGGCCCAGCGCGACATGCACTGCTACACCCGCAAGGAGCCGGTCGGCGTGTGCGGGCAGATCATCCCCTGGAACTTCCCGCTCCTGATGGCGGCGTGGAAGGTGGCCCCCGCCCTGGCCGCCGGCTGCACGGTCGTGCTGAAGCCCGCCGAGCAGACTCCGCTCACGGCGCTGCGCCTGGGCGAGCTCGCGCTCGAGGCCGGCCTGCCCGAGGGCGTGCTCAACGTGATCACGGGCGACGGCGAGACCGGCGCGGCGCTGGTGGACCACGAGGACGTCGACAAGGTCGCCTTCACCGGCTCCACCGCGGTCGGACGCGAGATCGGCGCCAAGGCCGGGCGGGCGCTCAAGCGCGTGACGCTCGAGCTGGGCGGCAAGTCGCCCAACATCATCCT
>JBOGXS010000196.1:0-11749 GCA_050693815.1 Thermoleophilaceae bacterium
CGTTCAGGCCGCGCATCACGTCCGCGCCGGCGCCGCCGTTCATCCGGTCGCCGCCGCTGCGGCCGAACATGCGGTCCGCGCCGGCGCCGCCCACCACGCGGTCCGCGCCGGAGTTGCCCGAGATGGCGTCGTCGCCGCCGCGGCCGAACACGCTGTCGTCGCCGGCCCCGCCCTTCACGGTGTCGTCGCCGGCGTTGCCGGACACGCCGTCGTCGCCCTGGCGGCCGAAGACGCGGTCCTGGCCGGCGTTCGCCGACACGCGGTCGTCCCCGTCGTTGCCGGAGACGGCGTCGTCGCCGGCGCGGCCGAAGACGCGGTCGTTGCCGCTCCCCGCGGAGACGCGGTCGTCGCCGGCGTTGCCCGACAGGGCGTCGTTGCCGGCGTTGCCGAACAGGCAGTCCTCGCCGGCGACGCCGCGGACGGTGTCGGCGCCGCCGAGCGCCTCCACGTTCTCGCCCGCGACCGAGCCGGTGATGGTGTCGTCGCCCGCGGTGCCGGACACGTCGTTGCCGCAGCGGTTGACGTACACGAACAGCCCCTTCTGGCTGCCGAACTGGATCAGGCCGCGCGAGATCGACGGCTGGCCCATGCCGGACCGGTCGAGCCGCGGCGGGGCGTTGCCGGCGTTCTCCTCGAAGCCCTCGGCGAAGTCGCCGTCCTCGAGGCTGAACACGAGCTGCTGGCCCTCGTCGCTGGTCACGTAGCCGAGGCCTCCGGAAGCCGCCGCGGTGGTCTGGCTGAAGCCGCTCGTGCCCGGTGACAGCGCGGTGTCGCTGAGCGTGCCGGCCTGGGCCAGGTTGGCGGCGTCCAGCACGTAGAGGTTGGAGCCGGTGGTCACGATCACGCGCCCGCCCGTGGTCCCGGCCTCCTGGCTGACCGCCAGCGCCGGGGCCGGCGTGCCCGCGAGCGCGGGACTCGAAGCGGCGGTGGCGAGCGCCTGCTCGTTGCCGTTCTGCACGAGCCGGTGCGCGACGGTTCCGCCGCCCGCGCGGGCGGCCACGTAGAGCGCAGGGGCCGGGCTCGGCGACATGCCATTCGGCTGGACCGGCACGCTCGCGGTCTGCACGTCGTCGCCGAGGTCGCCCGAGGCGGGCCCGGCGGCGAGGTCCGAGACCGCGAAGGTCCGGAGGTTGCTGGCCGGCGCGGTGGTGCCGACGGCCACGTAGGGCTTCGGCTGCCCGGCCGGGTCGCGCAGGGAGACCAGCGTCGGGCTGGCCTGCGGGTCGGCGTCCACGTCGGGCGTGCTCGTCACGGCGCCGAAGGCCGCCGCGGCCGCGCCGGCGCCCGAGATCGGCACGCGGAATAGGCGCTCGTCGTCGCCGTTCTCGGCCACGAAGAAGAGCACGCGGCCGCCCTGGGCGTCGGGGCCGGTCAGGACGACGGAGGAGCGAATCGAGAAGCCCTCGGTGCCGGCGAGCGGCGCGTCCTTCACGAGCGCGCCGTTCGACTCGTCGATCTGCGCCAGCGCGATGTCCCCGGTCGGGCTCTGGTCGTCGTCGTTGTGGACCGCGAAGACCTGGCCGAGGCCGCTCGCGCCGGAGCTCTCCGCGAAGCTGACGCTGGCGGGCTCGGGGTCGCTCGCGCGGGGGCCGAACACATCGGGATCCGCCGCGCCGTCGTCGATCTTCACGCCCGCCTCGGGCCCCACCGGCGCGCCGCCGGCGAGCACCTGGAGGTGAACGTTGCCGTTGGCGGTGCCGTAGACGACGCGCTGGGCATCGGGCGTCCCGGCCGTGGTCAGGATCGAGGTCTTGATGAACTGGTCCGTCGCTCCCGTCTTGGAGTACAGGAAGTTGACGGGCGCGGTGCCCTCGCCCACCGGCTGATAGCCGGAGCGGCCGCTGTCGCCGCCGAAGAAGGGCCAGTGGACCGCCTGTGCCGTACCTGCCAGAGCCGCCAGCGCGACCGCGGCCGCGAGCAGCGTCCGAGCCGCCGATCGCCACATGGGTGAAGCCTCCCTTGCCGAGTGCGTTCGCTCCCGTAACTGAGTCGACCCCGCCGAGTTGCTGTCAGCCGGCTGACATCGCGCTCTCCCCCGCTGCCGCGGCGCTTCCGGTAGAACCCCGGACGTGCCCGAGAACCTCACTCGCCAGATCCTCCGCGAGCACCTCGTCGACGGCGAGCTGACGGCCGGCCAGGCCATCTCGCTGAACGTCGACCAGACGCTCCTCCAGGACGCCACCGGCACGATGGCGCTGATGCAGTTCGAGCAGCTCGACGTGCCGCGCGTCAAGGTCGAGCGCGCGGTCCAGTACGTGGACCACAACGTGATCCAGCTCGACTTCAAGAACCCGGACGACCACCGCATGCTGCAGGCGCTCTGCCGCCGCTACGGGATCGACTACTCGCGCCCGGGCAACGGCATCTGCCACTACGTGCACATCGAGCGCTACGCCAGGCCCGGCGGCATCCTGGTGGGCGCCGACTCGCACACGACCACGAGCGGCGCGCTCGGGATGATCGCCATCGGGGCCGGCGGCCTCGACGTGGCCGTGGCGATGGCCGGCCACCCCTACGAGATCGCGTGCCCCGAGGTGGTCGAGGTGCACCTCGAGAACACGCTGCAAAGGCCCTGGGTCCAGGCCAAGGACGTGATCCTCGAGCTGCTGCGCCGGCTGACCGTCCGGGGCGGCAAGAACAAGGTCTTCGAGTTCACGGGACCCGGCACGGCCGACATGAGCGTGCCCGAGCGCGGCACGATCGCCAACATGATCGCCGAGCTCGGGGCCACCAGCGCGGTCTTCGGTCCCGACGACAGCACGCGCGCGTGGCTGCGCCGCCAGCGGCGCGAGGACGACTTCGCGGAGCTGGCCCCCGACCACGGGTGCGAGTACGACGAGCGCGTCGAGATCGACCTGGCCGAGCTCGGCCCGCTCGTGGCCAAGCCCCAGAGCCCGGACAACGTGGTGCCGGTCGAGGAGGTCGCCGGCACGCCGGTCGAGCAGGTCTGCATCGGCTCCTCGGTGAACTCGGCCTACCTCGACCTGGCCCTGCCGGGCGCCGTGCTCGCCGCCGGCGACGGGCGCCAGGTGCACGAGCGCGTGACCGCCACCGCCACGCCGGGCTCGCGGCAGATCCTGGTGGCGATCGCCGAGTCCGGCGTCTACCGCCAGCTGGTCGAGGGCGGCATCCGCATGCTCGAGCCGGTCTGCGGACCCTGCGTGGGCATGGGCCAGGCACCGCCGTCAAACGCGAACTCGCTGCGCACCTTCAACCGCAACTTCCCCGGTCGCTCGGGCACCCCCGAGGACCAGGTCTACCTCTGCTCGCCCGCGGTGGCTGCGGCGTCGATGCTGTACGGCGAGATCAGCGACCCGCGCGAGGAGGGCGAGCCGCCGGAGCTGCTCGAGATGCCGGAGCTGAAGCCCTACGTGGACGACAGCCACATCTTCCCGCCGGCGCCCGAGGAGGAGGCCGACCGAGTGGAGGTCCCGCGCGGGCCCAACATCAAGGCCCCGCCCGAGCACTCGCCGCTCGGGGACGAGCTGAGCGCGAGGATCGCCACGGTCCAGCCCGACAACATCTCCACGGGCGACCTCGCGCCCGACGGGGTGATCGTGATGTCCTACCGCTCGAACATCCCGGCCATCGCCGAGTACACCTTCCAGCACCGCGATCCGGAGTTCCGCAAGCGCATGGAGGAGTGGGGCTCGGGCTTCATCGTCGGCGGTCACAACTACGGCCAGGGCTCGTCGCGCGAGCACGCCGCGCTGGCCCCGCTGCAGCTGGGCGTGCGGGCGGTGCTCGCCAAGTCGTTCGCGCGCATCCACCGGCGCAACCTCGTGGCCCAGGGCATCCTGGCGCTCACCTTCGCCGACGAGTCCGACTACGACCGCGCCGAGGTGGGGGAGAGGTGGGTGCTCCCGCGCGTGCGCGAGGAGCTGGCGGACGGCGCGGAGCGGATCGGCGTGCGCGTGGAGGAGTCGGGCGACGAGTTCGAGGTCACCCACGACTTCGCGGCGAAGGAACGTGAGATCCTCCTGCACGGTGGGCTCCTCAGCTATCTCAAGCAGCAGCGCGCCGCCGCGTAGTGCGCGAGGGGGCGGGCTTGGCCCGCACCGGAGCGATCGCGTTTGACGTCGAGGGCCTGCGCGCGCGGTTCCCCGCGCTCGCCGGCGACGCCGCCTACTTCGACGGCCCGGGCGGATCGCAGTGCCCGCGGGAGGTGCTCGACGCGGTGGCCGGCTACCTGCGCGACTCGAACGCGAACCTGGGCGGCACGTTCCCCACCTCGGCGGACTCCGACGAGGTGATGGCCCGCGGCCGCGCCGCCGCCGCCGACTTCACCGGCGGCGAGCCGGACGGGATCGCGTTCGGGGCGAACATGACGACGCTCAACTTCCTCCTCGCCCACGCGGTGGCCCGCACGCTGCGCCCCGGGGACGAGATCGTGGTCACGCAGCTCGACCACGACGCCAACGTCTCTCCCTGGATGCTGGTGGCGGACGACCACGACCTGGTCGTCAGGCATGCCCCGATCCGCCGCGACGACGTGACGCTCGACCACGAGGCGCTCGAGCGGCTGATCGGCGAGCGCACCCGGGTGGTGGCGTTCACGCTGGCCTCGAACGCGGTCGGCTCGCTGACGGACCCCGGGCGGCTGGCGGCCGCGGCGCACTCGGTCGGCGCGCTGGCCTGGGCCGACGCCGTGCACCTGGCCCCGCACCGCCGCCTGCGGGCGCGCGAGTGGGGGCTCGACGTGCTGCTCTGCTCGCCGTACAAGTTCTTCGGGCCGCACGCCGGCGTGGCCGCCATCCGCCCGGACCTCGCCGAGTCGCTGCCCGCCGACCGGGTGCGACCGGCGGCGGAGCAGCCGCCCGGTCACCGCTTCGAGACCGGCACCCAGTCCCACGAGGCGGTGGCGGGCACCACCGCGGCGATCGAGTACCTGCGCTCGCTCGGCGACGGCTCGCTCGACGTGGCCTTCGAGCGCCTCGGAGCCCACGAGGACGCGCTCGCCGCCCGCTTCCTGGAGGGCCTGCCCGGCGGCGTCGAGCTGTACGGGATCCCCGCGGTGGCGGGGCGCACGCCGACCTTCTGCTTCAACGTCCCGGGGCTCGGGCCGCGCGAGGTGGCGGCGCGGCTGGGCGAGCTGGGGCTGTACGTGTGGGACGGCGACTACTACGCGCTCGAGCCGATGCGCGCCCTCGGTCTCGCGGAGGGCGGCGGGGCGGTGCGGGCCGGCTTCCTGCACTACACGACCCTGGACGAGGTGGACCGGCTGCTCGACGCGCTGGGCTCCCTGGCCGCGTAGCGCGGCAGGTGCTCGTCGAGCATGCTCGGCTAGTCTGGCGCGCGCCTTGGGAAGCCGCCTCGTGACCGCCCTGCTCGCCTCCGTCGCCCTCGGTGCCCTCGGCCTCGCCGCCTGCGGCAGCGGAGCCGAGGACGAGTACAAGGACGACTTCCCGCTGTTGAGCCGGGAGATCGTCTCGCTCGGGCAGGAGGTGGGCGACTCGATCCAGACGGCCGCCGAGTCGACCGATCGCGAGCTGGCGGAGGACTTCGACCGCTTCGCGCGGGAGCTCGGCGACATCCGGTCGGAGCTCGACGAGCTCGAGCCCCCCGACGAGCTCGCGGACGAGCAGGACGAGCTGGAGGCGGCGATGCGCGACGTGCAGGGCCCGCTTCAGGACATCGCCGACGCCGCCGAAGAGAGCGATCCGGAGGCGGCCCGCCTCGCGACCGAGGAGCTCGTGCAGCGCTCGGCGGACCTGCGGGAGGCGCGTCGCGAGCTGGCGCGCGCCGTAGACGAGCTGTAGGGCGGCGCTCGCGCCTTCCGCGCGCCGCCCCGCGCGCCTTCTGCGCGCCGGGGCGGCGCGCTTCACTCCGGCAGGCTCCGCAGCAGCCCGTCCAGCTCGATCACCTCGGTCGCCAGCGCGCGCACGCTCTCCGGCTCCACCTCGCCGCGCCAGTTGCCTTCGCAGGCGCTCGCCAGGCGCTCGCCGGTGTCGATCAGCGCGCCGTGCAACGCGTCGTGCAGCACGTCCCGCGGCGCGTCGAGCTCGAGCCCGTCCGGAGGCTGGTCCAGGGGCCAGCCCAGCCGGTCGAGGATCGCGCCGAGCTGCGCGAGCCGGGCGCGGTGCTGATGCACCTCCTCGAGCGGCCCGGAGCGCTGGTCCTGCCCTTGCAGGGCGAAATGCAGCGCCTCAGCGGTGGCCTGGTAAAGAAGGACGACCGTATCCCGCAGCGGAGGGACCAGCGCTGCCGGAATCTCCACAGACACGTGCGCCATCGCGTTCCTTTCTCGTCCTGGCACACGAAGACGCCCGCTGAGCGGGTTGCGCAAGGGCGTATCGTGGGAGATGCGCCGAAGCAATCCCTTCGGTGCCATGCCCCGGGACGTGGTCGCGTCGCCGGGGCGCTTTATCTGGTCCACTCGAACTTACGTTCCCGTGCGGACGGAACGGACTGGGGAGAAGCTCCGGCGGCGCGTCCTTCTCATTGAACGCGACCACGTCCCGCGCTTCGGATCCGAGGCGTGCGCCGGGCCATCGCACGCGGTGTCGCCACCGCGCGGGGCTGGTCGCGTCTGGTTGGGCCGGCACCGCGTCGCCAGCTTGTATGCAAGTATTCCACCCTCATGCTGCATTCGCTTCCAGCGGTACGCCGGCGGCCCGGTGTTTCCACTCCGATGCAGGTCTACGTCGCCCTGCGCGACGCGATCGTGCGGGTGGAGCTCATGCCGGGCGCGCAGCTGTCCGAGAACGAGCTTGCGGCCCAGCTCGGGGTGAGCCGCACACCGGTGCGCGAGGCGCTGGCGCGCCTGCGCGACGAGCGCCTGGTGGAGGTGGTTCCGCAGCTGGGAACGTTCGTGTCGCGCATCAGCTCGCGAGCCGTCGGCGACGCGCAGTTCATCCGGGAAGCGCTCGAGTGCGCGGCGGTCCGGCTCGCGGCCGAGCTCGCCACGGAGGACGACCTGCGCGCGATGGAGGAGAACCTGCGCGCCCAGGAGCGCGCCGGCGAGCGGCGCGACGAGGAGGCGTTCTACGTGCTCGACGACGCCCTGCACCAGACGCTCTGCGACCTCAGCCGGCACCCGGCGGTGTGGTCGGTGAGCCAGCGCGCGAAGTCGCACCTGAACCGCGTGCGCAGGCTGAGCCTGGGAGCGCCCGACTACCTGTCGGAGATGATCGACGAGCACCGGCAGGTGGTGGCCGCGGTCGCGCAGCACGAACCAGACACGGCGGAGCTGGCGCTCCGCTACCACCTCCGGCAGGTGCTGCGCGAGGTGCCGCGGATCAGGCGCGAGCGCCCCGAGCTGTTCGAGGAGCAGGCACCGTGAGCGCGACCTTCGACGTGCCGGTCGTGACGCGCGACCTCTACCGCCAGATGGTGCTGATCCGGATCTTCGAGACCGAGGCGGAGCGACAGTACAAGGCCGCCCGGATCGGCGGCTACTGCCACCTCTCGTCGGGTCAGGAGGCGACCAGCGTGGGGGCGGTACACGCGCGCGAGGACGAGGATCTGCTGTGCGAGCTGGGCGACGGCGCGGCCAACATGGGCGCCTGGCACGAGTCCCTCAACCTGGCGGCGCTGTGGGAGCTGCCGGTCGTGTTCCTGGTGGTCAACAACGGCTACGGCATGGGCACGAGCGTCGAGCGCGCGTCCGCCGAGCCGGAGCTCCACCGGCGCGCCGCCGCATTCCGGATGCCGGGCGAGCGAGTCGACGGTGACGACCTGGAGGTCGTCAAGGAAGCCTGCACGCGGCTCCTTGCGGCGGCGCGCGAGCAGCGCCGGCCCTCCCTGCTGGAGGCGGTGACCTATCGCTTTCGCGGCCACTCGGTGGCCGACGCGGGCCTGGCGTACCGCTCCCGCGAGGAGATCTCGGCACGGGAGGCGGCGGACCCACTCGTGCGCGCTCGCGAGCGGCTGCTCCTTCACGGCGCCGCTCGCGGGGAGCTCGAGGCGGTCGAGCGCGAGGTCGAGGCGGTCGAGCGCGAGGTCGAAGAGCAGGTGCGGCAGGCGGTGGCGTTCGCGCAGGCGGACCCCGAGCCGCCGCTGGAGCAGCTCGCCGCCGGCATCCACGCCCCCGGGAGCGCGGAGCAGTTCGCGGCATGCGACCCGGGAGCCCGTTCGGCGAGGAGCGGCTCACCTTCGACGCGGGTCTCGGTCGATGAGCGTCGCCGTCGCCGGACGGGCGAGCGCCGTCATGACCTACCGCGAGGCGCTGCGGCTCGCGCTGCGAGAGGAGCTCGCGCGGGCGCTTTCATCGACGTCGCGCAGCCACGCTCTTCGCACTCCAGATCGTCGCCCGCCAGGGCGACCCCCGTCGGAGGCACGGCGCCCGGCGATCTCCCTGCAGCGGGCGTCGTCGCCTCCGGCGCACCGGCGCAGCAGGCGGCCCCAGCGGTGACCGCCGGCGGCGAGGGCGCGGCGGAGGCTTTCCCTCTCCTCACTCCGCCGTGACCCTCGCCGTCGCGCCAAGGTTCCTATAGGGTTCGCGCGCGGAGAGGGAAGGGAGAGAGCTGGCTTCGAACAGATCCGCACTGGTCGATACACGTATCGCCAAGGCGCTGTCCCACCCGATTCGGGCCCACGCGCTCGTGATCCTCAACGAGCGTGTGGCGAGCCCGAACGAGATCGCCACGGAGCTCGAGGAGTCCCTTCCAACGGTCAGCTATCACGTTCGTATGCTGTTCGAGCTCGGCTGCGTCGAGCTGGTGCGCACCGCCCCGCGCCGCGGTGCGATCGAGCACTACTACCGGGCCGTGGCCCGTCCGTTCTTCAGCGACCGCGACTGGCGCCGCCTGCCGCGCTCGGTGCGCCAGGAGAACGCGGATGCGACGCTGGAGCTCATCCTCCGCGATCTCGACGACGCCATTCGAGCGGGCAGCTTCGAAGCGCGCCACGACCGGCACCTGAGCCGCACGGCGCTCGTTCTGGACGAGCAGGGTTGGACCGAGCTGAACGCGCTCCTCGAGGAGACGCTCGACAGGGCCGGGCGGATCGCCGCGGCGAGCGCGGACCGCCTCGGCGAAACCGACGGCGAGGCCCTCTCCACGACGCTCGCGGTCGGGCACTTCGAGGCGCCGGCGACGCGCTAGGAGAACGGCGCCCACGGGCGCACCGGGCTCCGCTGACGGCGCGCGTCGCTACGCCCAGAGCTCGACGGGTTCGCGCGGCTCGTCCTCCTCGTCGGCGGCCCGCAGCGCGGCCACGGCCTCGTCGGCGCGCCGCTCGCTGATCATCACGATCCGCTCGAGGTACCGGCCGACGGTCTCCAGCTCATCGTCGCTGAGCCGGGCCGTGATCCGGTCCGCCTCCACGGTCAGGCGCTCGTAGTGGCGCTTGACCTCGTCGACGACGGCAGGCGTGGCTTCGATGATCGAGCTGCGCTTGTCTCGGGGGTGAGGACGGCGTGACACGCGGTCGGCGCGCTCCAGCCGCTGGACGAGCGCCGTCACCCCGCCCGACGTCATGCCGAGCATCTCGCTGAGCTGGCTCGGAGTAATCCCGCCCGCGCGGGCGAGGTGGGCGAGGGCCTCGGCCTCCGTCTCGGCGAGCCCGATCTGCTTCGCGACCGCGGCACGGTGGCGGCTGGCCGCTAGGGCCTTCCGATGGAAGAGCTCCCTGATCTCGTCTGGGCTGTATGGCGCGGCCGTGGCGTCCATCGAGCTGGCCCGATCCTAAGCCGACGCGGTCATTTGCGCAAGCCTCCTGTCCAGGACGGCTCGATCGGCGAGCTACTTGGCGCGTTTGGTCTTGTTGCCCCGCCGCCGGCGCCCCCGCGGCGCCGAAGGGTCCGCGTGGGCCTGGGCCGCGGACTCGAAGAGCATCAGCACGGCCATGGCGCGGCCCCTGTCGTTCGCGTGGCGAGTTCGGGTCCGCGCGTCCTTCTGAATGCGCTCGAGCTCCGTTGCGAGCTGTTGGAGGGCGCGCGACGCTTCGCGCCAACCTTCCTCGTCGAGCTCGAGCGGCAGGCGGCTGAGACGAGCTCCGTCACGTGAGAATCCCGCCTCGGCGGCGGCCGCGTTCACCTGGGTGCTCACCTGCCCGAGCACCGCTCCGACGAGCGCCTGCTTGGCGATCTCCGGCGCCTGCCGCCAGGCCTCATCGGTGATGCTCGGCCGGGCCTCGAGCCGGTAGTGGTGCTCGATCGCGCCCCGAACCTGCCTCGTGCGGACGAGCTTGATCACTCCGAGCTCAGCCAGCTGGCGCACGTGGTAGCTGACGTGCGTGAGCGGAGCGTCGACCTCGTCCGAGATCTCCTTCGGGCTGGCCGTGCGCTCCTCGAGCACCGACAGGATCCGCAGCCGGAGGGGATGCGCGAGCGCCTTGACGAGGCGCGGATCCGTGATCGTGGTGAGCGGCTTCAAGGGGATTCGTCCAGCATCTCCCGCAGCCGGTGCCGTGCCCGGTGCAGGCGAACCTTAACCGTACCTTCGGGCAGATCGAGCCGATGCGCAACCTCTGGCTGGGTCAGATCCTCGTCGTAGCGAAGGCGCAGCACCTGCCGGTCGGTGTCGTCGAGGCGCCGCAGCGCTCGCTCGACGGTCACGCGGGTGGCCGCGCCTGCGAGCTCGGCGTCGTCTGCCAGCGGCTCCTGCGGCGTACGCTCCACGAGCTCGTGTCCCATTCGCCGCGAGCGCCGGTCGAGCAGCCGGCGCGCCTCGTTGCGGGTGATCTCGAGGACCCAGGGCAGGGGCGCGTGGGGCGTCCGGCAGGCGTGCCGGCGTCGCCATGCCCGCAGGAGCGCCTCCTGGACCGCCTCCTCCGCATCGGCGGACGGGAGCACGCGCCGCGCCTCGCGCAGGCAGCGTGACCGAAGGCCGGCCCAGTCCCACTCTCGGGCTGGAGGTCGCGATCCATGGACCGATGACATGGCTTGTCATCTCGTGCTGAAACGAAATTGAGCGCTGCGGGGGTCCTGCACTATCGATGGCCATAGCAGGTCCTGCTTCCCGGGTCGATTCCGCCCCCGCCGCGCTCGAGGCGTACGAGCCGCTCGCGTCGGCCTACGACGACTTCACCGCCGCCTATCGCCACGACCGTTGGCTCGCGGCGCTGGAGCGACTCGCGCTCGAGCACGGCCTCAGCGGGCGCAGGGTCCTCGACGTCGCCTGCGGCACGGGCAAGAGCTTCATGCCGCTCCTCGCGCGGGGTTACCAGGTGACGGCGTGCGATCTCTCGCCGAGCATGGTCGCGGTCGCGCGCGAGCGGCTCGGAGGCGACCCGGCGCGCGCGTTCGTCGCCGACATGCGTGCGCTGCCGAGCGTGGCGGCGTTCGACCTGGTCACCTGTCTCGACGACGCCGTCAACTACCTGCTGACCGAGGACGACCTCGTGCGGGCCCTCGCCTCGATGCGAGCGACACTGCGTCCCGGCGGCCTGCTGGCGTTCGACGTCAACACCCTGCGGACCTACCGGACGACCTTCGCGCGCGATGCCGTCGATGACCGGCGCGGACGCTTCTTCTGCTGGCGCGGGCACGCCAGCGCCGACGCTGCGCCGGGCCAAGTGCACGCCGCAACCCTCGATGTCTTCACCCCGGCGCCGGAGGAGGGCTGGCGGCGCGTGACCAGTCGCCACCTTCAGCGCCACCACCCGCTGACCGACGTGAGGCGCTCCACGGGACGGGCCGGACTGACGCTGCTCGCGGTCCGCGGTCAGCTGCCGGGGGCGATCCTCGAGGGAGAGGCAGACGAGGAGCGCCACACGAAGCTCGTGTTCCTGGCAACCCGAAAGGAGATGTGATGGTCGTCGATCCTTGATCCGCGCGGCAACCGGCGCCGGCGGGGCAGCTAGGCCC
>JBOGXS010000197.1:0-4791 GCA_050693815.1 Thermoleophilaceae bacterium
CGTGTCGTCCGTGCTCCGCTCGCGCTGGCCCTACCTGCTGCCCGGCCGGCCGGAGCTGCTGGCCGGGGCGTTCGCGCTCGACTCGGTCATGATCGAGATCGTCTTCGTGACCGGGCCGCTGCTCACCACGGCCGTGGTGGCGACCGTCGGCCCGCAGTACGCGCTGCTGGTCTCCTCCGCCTGCGTGCTGTCCGGCACCTCGATGCTGCTCGGCGCCCTGGCCGGGCGACCCGGGCCGGAGCGCACCGAGCCCGGTCGGCGCGCCCTGAGTCTCGGCGCGCTCGCCTCGCCCGGGCTGCGCACGCTGGTGCTGGCCAGCCTGCCGGTGGGCTTCACGCTCGGCACGCTCGAGGTGGTGCTGCCCGCGTTCAGCGAGGCCGAGGGCTCGCCCGAGCTGGCCGGGGTGCTGCTCGCCGTGTGGTCGGCGGCCAGCGGCGCGGCCGGGCTGGTCTGGGGCGCGCGCGGCGGCGACTCGGCGCTGCTGCGCGCCCACCTGTGGTTCGCCTGGCTGCTTCCGCTCGCGGTCGCGCCGCTGGTGCTGGCCACCTCGCCGCTCACGATGGCCCTGCTCGTGGTGGTGGCCGGCCTGCCCATCGCGCCGCTGATCGCGTCACGCAACCAGCTGATCGACCGGGTCGCGCTGCCCGGCACGGCGACCGAGGCCTTCACCTGGCCGCTCACCGCCCTCGTGGCCGGGGTGTCGCTCGGCGCGGCCGCCGCGGGCGCGGTGGTGGAGGCGAGCTCGTGGAGCGCCGGCGTGGTGGTGGCCATGATCGTGGCGCTGCTGGGGGCCGCTGTCGTGGTCACGCGCCGTGAGACGCTCGTGAAGCACGTCGGGGTAGAGTCACGCGCATGGGCCTGATCACCGGCGAGCGCAGCGTGGAGATCGAAGCGCCGATCGAGCGCTGCTACGAGATCGCCGCCGACATCGAGAACGCGCCCGACTGGCAGGGCTCGCTAAAGGACGTGGAGGTGCTGGAGCGCGACGGCGAGCGCCGGCCGCTGCTGGTGGAGACCGAGTCCGACGCCAAGGTGAAGCGCGTGCGCGCCCTGCTGCGGTTCTCCTACGAGCCGCCCACCGGGATCCGCTGGGTGCAGGAGAAGGGCGACACCAAGGCGCTGACGGGCTCGTGGAGCTTCGAGGACCTGGGCGGCGGGCGCACCCGGGCAACGTACGGGCTGGAGGCCGATCCGGGCCGGATACTCGGGATCCTGCTGCGCGGGCCCGCCGAGGCCAAGGTGCGCGACTTCCTGGTCGGCAACGCCGCCGACGGGCTCAAGGAGAAGGCCGAGGGCTAGCCGCGACGGCCGGCGCCCGGGAGTCTCGTCGCCTAGCAGCCCGGGAGTCTCGTCGCCTAGCAGCCCGGGAGTCTCGTCGCCTAGCATGGGCTGGGTGGCGAGGGGCCTCCGACGGGTCGAGGATCGCTGGGTTGCGCTGTTCGCGTGGGCCCGGATCGGCGCAACCGCGCTGGCCGTCGCCCTGCTCCTGTACCACCGGGTCACCGGCGACGACGTCGCGCTCGCGGTGATCGGTGCCGCCTACGGTGTGGCGTCGGCGCTGGCCGCCACGCGCGTCCAGGGCCTCGCCGTGCGCCCGGCGGCCTGGCTCGGCGACGGGGCCTTCGCGCTCGGGTTGATCGTGGCCTCCGGCGAGTGGCGCAGTCCCTTCTACGTGTTCGCCCTGACCGCGCTCGTGCCGCCCGCCACCCAGCTGCGCCACCGGGCGGCCATCGGGGCCACCGGGGCGCTGTTCACGGTCGGCTATCTCGGCGCGGCCCTGCTCGTGGGCGTCGACTTCCCGGAGCTGCGCCAGACAGCGCGCCTCGAGAGCTTCGCGACCCAGCTGCTGATGCCATCGCTCGTCACGCTCGCGCTGGCCTACGCGGCCGCCCTCCTCAGCGAGCGCGAGCGCTCCTCGCGGCTGGCCCTCGAGGCCGAGCGCCGCCGCATCGGGATCGAGCTGCACGACTCCGCCAAGCAGCGGGTGCACGCAGCGCACCTGCTGCTGAGCTCCTTCGAGCGCCGCCTGCCCGAGCGGGGCGAGGGCCTCATCGCCCAGACGCTGCGGGAGCTGCGCGGCGCCGCCGCCGATCTCGAGACGAGCGTCAGCGAGCTCGACACGGCGCTCGAGGGTCGAAGCCTGGACGAGGCGCTCCGCGTGCGGTGCCGCGAGCTGGTCACGCCGGACGGGCCGCGGGTGGCCGTCAGCGGCGGCGCCGACGGCCTTCCGGCCTTCGTCGAGGCACACGCCTACCGGGTCGCCTCGGAGGCGATCGGCAACGCGCTGCGCCACGCCGCCGCCACGCGGATCGACGTCGGGCTGCGGGTGAACCGGGGCCGCCTGCACGTCCAGGTGGTCGACGACGGCCGGGGCATGCCCGAGCAGACCCGACCGGGGGCGAACGGGCTGCGGACGATGTCGGCCCGCGCGGAGAGCCTCGGCGGCCGGCTGGAGCTCGGCGAGGGCCCCGGCGGCGCGGGCACCGCCGTGGAGCTCGTGGTCCCGCTCGACGGGGTCCGGCAGTGATCCGGGTGTTCCTGGTGGACGACCACCCGGCCCTGCGGGCCGGCCTGCACACCGTCTTCCGCGGCGAACCGGGCATGGTGCCCGTGGGCGCGGCCGCGGGAGCCTCCGAGGCGATCGAGGGCGTCGACCGCGCGAGTCCCGATGTCGTGCTGGTCGACTATCACCTGCCCGAGGAGGACGGCCTGTCGGTCTGCCACCGGATCACGAGCGCGCAGACGCCGGCGCGTGTGTTGATCTACTCCGCCTACGCGAGCGCCGCGCTGGCGATCCCGGCGATCGTGGCCGGCGCCAGCGGCGTGGCCGCGAAGAGCGCGCCGGCCGACGAGCTGCTGGACGCCGTGCGCGTGATCGCCAGGGGCGACACGGTGCTGCCCCCGATCTCGCCCCACCACCTCCAGGAGAGCGTCGGCAGGCTCGACCCCGAACGCGAGCTGCCGGTCTTCGGCATGCTGATGGAGCGGGTGCCGGCTGCCGAGATCGCCGGCGTGCTCGGGGTGGAGCCCGACGAGGTCGCGGAACGCGTGCGTTCGATGCTGGTCAAGCTGCGCGTGCCGGTGACGTCTGACTAGTGCCCCGGCGGTCAGGCGCGGCCCTCGCTGGTCGCCGCCTGGGCGAGCGGCGAGGGCTTCACGCGCAGCAGGCGGGCCGGCCACCTCGGGAGCCACCAGTTCCAGCGCCCCATCAGGGCGATCACGGCGGGCACGATCAGGGCTCGGATCACCGTAGCGTCGAGCAGGATGCCGGCGGCGAGCCCGGTGGCCATCATCTTCACGTCGGTCTCCGGTCCCGAGGCCATCGAGACGAAGGAGAGGAACAGGATCAGCGCTGCGCTCGTGACAAGCCGCCCGGTCCGCCCGATTCCCTGGACGATCGCCGTGCCCGTGGACCCTGTACGGTCGTACTCCTCGCGCATGCGCGTGAGGATGAAGACCTCGTAGTCCATCGAGAGGCCGAACAGGAACGCGAATACCATCAGCGGCATCCAGGAGGGGACCGAGCCGGTGGCCTCGATGCCCCAGATCGCCTCGGAGCCGAAGCCGTGCTGCCAGACGAGCACGAGCACGCCCCAGGCTGCGGCGACGCTCAGGATGTTGAGCACGATCGCCTTCGCCGGCAGGAGCAGCGAGCGGAAGGCGCGCGCGAGCAGGACGAAGGTGGTGATCGTGATCAGGGCGATCATCAGCGGGAAGCTGCCGTAGACCGCGTCGATGAAATCGGCGTTGCCCGCCGGCTGGCCGCCCACCCGCACGCCGGGACCCGCGGCGTGGGCCGCGTCGCGGACGCCCGCGAGGGTGGCCTCGCCCTCGTCGCTGCCGCTGTCGGGAACGGGGATCGCCTCCACGACCGCGGTGCCGCCGCGCCGCCAGCCGGCCCCGTCCGGGGCCACCGCGCCGTGGATGCCCTCGACTCGCCCCACCTCGGTGGCCACGCTCTCGGGATCGGCGCGGCCCTCGACCAGGATCTCGTGCGGAAGCAGCGCACCCTCGCCGATACCGGCTTCCTCGAGCTGGACGAGGCCCTGCTTGGCGTCGCCCGAGCGGGCCATGGTGTCGGCGTCCGAGGTGCCGAGCTGGAGGTCGGTCACGGCGAACGCGAGCGCGACGATGACGGCGAGCCCGGCGCCGGCCGCCACCCAGCGCCGCCGGGCGACGGCCTCCGCCCAGCGGGTCCAGGCGCGGCTCGCCTTGTCGTCGGTGCGGCGGTGCGGCCAGTCGAGGCGGGGGCCGAGCTTCGCCAGGACCACCGGCAGGAGGGTGATCGCCACGAGCGTCGAGACGAGTGGAATCAGCATGCCGCCGTAGCCCATCGAGCGCAGGAACGGCAGCGGCAGCGCGATCAGGGCGAAGAGCCCGATGGCGACGGTGATTCCGCTGAACACGACCGCTCGCCCGGCGGTCTCCATCGCCCGCTGCACCGCCTCGTCGCCGGCGCGACCGTGCGAGCGCTCCTCCCGCCAGCGCGAGACGACGATCAGCGCGTAGTCGATCGCCACGCCGAGGCCGACCAGGGCGATCAGGAACTGCACGATCGGCGAGATGGCGGTCAGCTGGGTCAGCCCGAGGAGGAGCAGGAAGGTGGTCATGATCGAGATGAACGCCATCACGAGCGGCACGAAGGCGAGGAAGGAGGCGAAGACGAAGCCGAGCACGGCGAGCGCGCCGAGGCCGCCGAGCACGGCCTCGAGCAGCACGCCGGGACCCCCGCCCTCGTCGCCGCTCGCCCCGGCGAGCGCGTCGAAGCCGGTGAGGCGCACGGGCTCGCCC
>JBOGXS010000198.1:0-8332 GCA_050693815.1 Thermoleophilaceae bacterium
GAGTCGATCGAACGCGCCTGCGCGGAGTTCTACGAGTGGGCGGGGGCGCTGATCGAGCGCCGGCGGGGCGACCCGGGCGACGACCTGATCTCGACGCTGATCCAGGCCTCCTACGAGGGCGACCAGCTCGACGACGCCGAGTGCATGAACCTTGTGCTGAACGTGCTGGTGGGCGGCGTCGACACGACGCAGTCACAGCTCGCGCACGGCCTGCGCGTGTTCGCCGCGCATCCGGACCAGTGGGCGCTGCTCGCCGAGCGCCCCGAGCTGGCCCCGGCTGCGGTGGAGGAGCTGCTCCGCTACGAGCCGATCACGCCGTTCACGGCGCGCCTGCTGCACGAGGAGGTCGAGCACCGCGGCGTGACGTTCCCGGCGGGCACGGTGGTGATGGTGTGCGCGTTCAGCGGGAACCGCAACGGCGTGGAGGGCGAGCCGGACCGCTTCGACATCACGGCCGCGCGCGGCGACGCCAAGCCGCTCACCTTCGGCGCCGGCATCCACTACTGCCTCGGCGCCAACCTGGCCCGCGCCGAGCTGCAGGAGGCGCTCGCCTTCCTGCCGGCCCGCATGCCCAGGCTGGCACTCGACGGCGAGCCCGAGCTCGGCTCCGTCCACGGGATCTACGGCCTCGATAGCCTGCCGCTGCGGTGGAACGCGGCGTAGCGCTGTTTGCGACTGAGTACTCGGTCCAGCCCGCCGAGCTGGCTCGACTCGCAGAGGAGCGCGAGTTCGAGTCGCTCTGGTTCACCGAGCCAGGGGGCTCCGCCCCTTTCACCCGCTTCGCCGGGCTACCCCCGGGATACTCCCGCCAGCCGCGAGACGCCGTGGCCCGGCCGCGGCCACCGAGCGGATCAAGCTCGGGACCGGCGTGTGCCTCGTCAACCAGCACCACCCGATCGCCCGTGCTCGACCGCGTGCTGCGCTACGGCGACGAGTGGATTCCCAACCGCCTCAAGGATCCGGAGGACCTCAAGGAGCGGATCGACGAGCTGCGCGAGCGCGCCGGCCGGCGCGTGAAGGTCTCCTTCTTCAGCGCCAAGCCCACGGTGCGGGCGGTCGAGCGGCTCGAGTGGGCGGGCGTGGACCGCTGCGTCTTCTACGTGTCGCCCGACGCCGAGCCAGCGGAGGCCGAGCGGCAGCTCGACGATTTCGCGGCACTCCCCCGGTGAGCCGGCTCGACCGGCTCGATCTGAGCCTGAAGCTCTCCAAGAAGGAGGAGGCCGATCGACTCGAGGCCGGCTGGGAGCGCCTCGAGGCGCTGCGGCTGGCGCTCGGGGGCAAGCTCCACGGCTACGGGCTGGGGCCGCCCGTGTGCGTTCTGTTCGAGGGTTGGGACGCCTCCGGCAAGGGCGGCGCCATCAGGCGACTGGTGCGCCCCTTCGACCTCCGCCACGTACGCGTGGCCGAGTTCGCGGCGCCCACCCCCGACGAGAAGCGCCACCACTACTTCCAGCGGTTCTGGCCCGCGCTTCCGGGGGCGGGAGGGATGACCATCCTCGACCGGTCCTGGTACGGGCGCGTGCTGGTCGAGCGGGTCGAGGACTTCGCCTCCGAGGACGAATGGCGGCGAGCCTACGACGAGATCGTCGAGATGGAGCGGCTGCTCGCGGCCGACGGGATGGTGCTGATCAAGCTCTTCATGCACATCTCGGACGAGGAGCAGCTCGAGCGCTTCGAGAAGCGGCGCGACGACCCGGTCAAGGCCTGGAAGCTCACCGAGGAGGACTGGCACAACCGCTCGAAGCGCCCGCGGTACGTGGAGGCGGTCGAGGAGATGCTCGAGCGCACCGACCACGACGCGGCGCCCTGGCACCTGGTCGAGGCCGAGAACAAGAAGTTCGCGCGCGTGAAGGTGGTGGAGACGGTGATCGAGCGGATCGAGGACGCGATGCGCGACGCCGGGGTCGAGCCGCCGGCAATCGACCGCTGAGCGGCGCCCCGGGGCCGCTGGGCGGCGCCCCCGTCAGACCGCTGAGCGGCGCCCCCGTCAGGCCGCGAACAGCGTCAGGTCCGGCTGGCGCTCCCCGCGCAGCACGGCGACGTCGACCTCCACGCATGCGATCCCACGCGCCTCGGCCAGCACGCGCGCCTGGGGCTTGACCTGCCCCGCGGCCAGCACGCCGCGGCAGCGGGCCATGCCCGGCTCGCGGCAGATGCGCTCGAGGTAGCGGGTGAGCTGCTCCAGGGCCTCGATCGTGCCCACGCGCTTGATCTCCACGGCCACGAACTGGTCGTCGCCGTCGCGGCACATCAGGTCGACCGGGCCGATGTCGGTGGGCCACTCGCGCCGCACGAGCCGCAGCCCCTCCGGCGGCGAGTCGGCCAGCAGCTCCTGCAGCTGGCGCTCCACTCCCTCCTTCTCGAGCGCGGCGGCCTCGCCCATGTCGTGGGCCACGTCCGAGACCACCTCCGCGATGCGGATCTCG
The DNA here is from genome assembly GCA_050693815.1 of Thermoleophilaceae bacterium. Taxonomy (GTDB): domain Bacteria; phylum Actinomycetota; class Thermoleophilia; order Solirubrobacterales; family Thermoleophilaceae; genus JACVRW01. Next base: position 2,427 of record JBOGXS010000198.1, read on the forward strand.
AGCCTGTCCTCTGTGCCGCCGCCGCGCTTGCGCACGACCATCAGGCCGGGCTCCTCCTCGATCACGGTCGGAGCGGTCATCCAGTTGGACGGCTTGTATCCGCCGGTGTCGGCGTGCACCATCACCGAGCCGTCGGACTTGATCATCAGCAGCCGCAGGGCCGCGGGCAGCACGGCGGTGAGCCGGCCGGTGTAGACGACCTCGCAGCGGGCGACGATCAGGCGCACGGCGGCCACCGTAGCCCTCGGGCCGGATGGCCCCTAGCGCCGCCGCCGCTCCAGCAGGAACCCCCGGTAGGCGTTTCCGGCCAGTTCCGCCGGGGTATCTGGGCAGCATGAGCATCTTCGACAAGATCACCGGGCGCGCCAAGAAGGCCGCCGGGGACATCACCGGCGACAGCTCGGTTAGGGCCGAGGGACGGCGCGAGGAGCGCAAGGGCGAGGAGAAGGAGAAGCTCGCCGAGGCGCAGGAGAGGGCCGATGACAAGGCCCAGGACGTGGCCGACCTCGAGCGCCGCACCTGAGTCGGGCGCACGCAGACACCAACCCTTCGAGCGGGCGCCACGGGGCGCCCGCTCGCGTTGAAGGCTGAGGCCCGGGGTACCGTAGACGGCTGACATGGGCGAGGAACGCAGCCATCACGTCGTCTACCGGGCGGTCCTGCTGGCCGCCGGACTGCTGCTGTTCGGCCTGCTCTTCCGCCAGCTGGTCACCCTGCTGCTGGCCATCCTGATCACGATCATCTTCGCCATCCCGCTGGCCGCGGCCGCCACCCGGCTCCAGCGCTACGGGGTGCCGCGTGCGCTCGGAGCCCTGGCCGCGCTGCTCGGCGGGGTCACCGTGCTGGGGCTGGTCGTCTACCTGCTGATCCCGCCCTTCATCGAACAGGCGGAGGAGTTCGCGGACGACGTGCCGCGCATCGTCGTCGACCTCGAGGAGCTCTACGCCGACATCACGGGCGAGGCTCCGGGCGAGGTCGGCGACCGCGTCCAGGAGCTCGTCGAGCGCTGGACCGACGACCCGGAGCGGCTGATCGGCCCCATCACGGCGATCGGCGTGAACGTCGCAGGGATCCTGGGCGCGCTGCTCCTGATCCTGATCACCGCCTACTTCATGGCCGTTCGCCCGGACCCGCTCGTGGACGGGCTGACCCGCCTCGTCCCGCCGCGCCGGCGCGAGCACCTGGACCACGTGCTCGAGCGCCTGCGGAGGGCCTGGATCGGATGGATGCAGGGAGTGGCGATCGACATGCTCGTCACCTTCGTCCTGCTCTACATCGGCCTGACGATGATCGGGCTCGAGTTCGCGATCTTCTTCGCGGTCCTGTCCGCCCTGCTCGTGGTGGTGCCCTACTTCGGCGCCATCGCCGGCGCCATCCCGCCGGTCCTGTTCGCCCTCACCGACTCGCCCGGCAAGGCGCTCCTCACGCTCGGGGTGTACCTGCTCGTGCAGCAGCTCGAGAGCAACGTGACGATGCCGGTCGTGATGTCGAACCGCACGCGCATGCACCCGGCGGTGATCGCCATCGGCGTCGTCGTCGTCGGGCAGCTGTTCGGCTTCGTCGGGCTGTTCGTGGCGGTCCCCATCCTCGCGCTGCTGATGATCGGGGTGGAGGAGTTCTGGATGAAGCCGATCGAGGAGGCCGAGGCGAGCCGCAGGCGGGCGGCGATCGAGGTGCCCTCAGGCGAGCTTCGTGATCGCGATGACGGCGCCGATCAGGACGAAGACCACGATCAGGATCTGCACGACGATCCAGAAGCGGGGCAGCTCCACCGGGGAGCTCCTACTCGATGATCGCCTTCCGCAGCGCGATGGCCACGGCGTGCACCCGCGTGTCCGCCTCGAGCTTGAGGATGGCCCGCTTGGTGTCCGACTTCACCGTCTCGGTGGAGAGCCCGATGCGGCGGGCCACCTCCTCGGTGTGCAGGCCCTCGGCGAGCAGCTGGAGGATCTCGCGCTCGCGCTCGGACAGCGGGGCGTCGGGGCCCACCTGGGACATGAGGAGCGCCGGCGACAGCGACGGGTCCACGAAGGGCTTTCCGGCCACCACCGTGCGGATCGCGCGCAGCAGGTCCTCGGGTGGCGATCCCTTCATCACGTAGCCGCGCGCGCCGGCGGCGATCGCGTCGGAGAGCAGCCGCTTGTCGCCGTAGGCGGAGAACATGACTGTCTTCACGTCCGGGTTGGCGTCGGCGATCCGCTTGATCGCGGAGATGCCGTCGATGCCCGGCAGCCGAACGTCCATGATCACGACCTCGGGACGCAGCCGGCGCACGGCCTCCACCACCTCCTCCCCGCGCTCCACGTGGCCGACGAGCTCCAGGTCGGGCGTGTCACCGAACATCAGGCCGAGTCCCTGGCGCACCGTCGGGTGATCGTCGACGGTCAGGCACTTGGTTGGCGAGTCCATCTGCAAACACTAACCGCAGTCTGGCCCCACGGCCAATGAATATGATGCGCGCGATGTACGACTCGATGGTCGTGGGTACCGACGGATCCGACACCGCCAAGGAGGCGGTCCGCCAGGCGACCGAGCTCGCGGCGCTGATGAGCGCCACGATCCACCTGGTGAGCGCCTACGAGCCGGTGCCCGAGGGGCGGTTGCGCGAGGAGCGCCAGTCCGTGCCCGACGACCTGCAGTGGATGGTCAACCCACGCGAGGACGTGAACACTACGCTCGAGGACGCCGCCGAGAGCATCAAGGGACAAGACGTGCGAGTCGAGACGCACGCGCGCGAGGGCGATCCCGCCGACGCGATCCTGGACGTGGCCGAGGAGCAGGGCGCCGACCTGATCGTGGTCGGCAACAAGGGGATGACCGGGGCCAAGCGCTTCCTGCTCGGCAGCGTGCCGAACAAGGTCTCACATCACGCGCCCTGCAGCGTGATGATCATCCGGACCACCTAACGCAGAGCCGCTGCGGCGTCCACCAGGCCGTGGCCGTACGAGCGATCGAAGCCGGGCGCGCCGAGGTCGCGCGCGGTGGCCTCGATGTGGTCCTGCACGGCCTCCGGACTGGGGTCGGCGCCCAGCCTGCCGGTCGCGATCACGAGCGCCGCGATGCCCGCCACGTGCGGGCTCGCCATCGACGTGCCCTCGTAGCCCGGCGGGAGCCCGAAGTGGCGCACACCGCGTCCGCGGAAGGTCTGCTGGTAGATCCAGTCGCCACGGTCGCCCGGGTCGCAGAACGGGACCTCCTGCGCCGTCTTCGGCTCGGCGTCCACGCCGCCGCCGGGCGCCACCACGTCCAGGTGCGGGCCCTCGTTCGAGTAGTCCGACTGGCAGCCGTTGCGAGTGGTGGCCCCCACCGCGATCACCTGCCGGGCGCGCGCGGGATAGGCCACCCGGCGACCGAAGCGGTTGCCCGCCGCGGCCACCATCACCACGCCGCGGCGGTGGGCGAAGCGGATCGCGGCGAGGATCTCGGGGATGTCGGAGGCGACCACGCCGAGGTCGAACTCGAGGCTGAGGTTGATCACGTCGATCTTCCGTCGCGCCGCGTAGCGGATCGCCTTGGCGATCGCCATCGAGTCGCCCTCGCCGTTGGAGTCGAGCACCCGCAGCGGCATGATCCGCGCGCCGTACGCCACCCCGGCCGCCCCCTTGCGGTTGTTGGTGGCCTGGGCGATGGTGCCCGCCACGTGGGTGCCGTGGCCGAAGACGTCGTTGGGGTGGCGGTCGCGGTCGATGAAGTCGTAGCCGCGCAGGAAGGTCCTCCGCCGCAGGTCCGGAGCGCGGCGGTAGCGCCTGTAGCGCTGGTAGGCCACGCCGCTGTCGAGTACCGCCACGCGGGCGCCGCGCCCTCCGGGCGCGCCGGCAGCCCGGGCGAGCGCCCACGCCTCCGGCATGCCGATCCCGAACGGCTCGAACAGGTTCCACTGCCGCCGGTAGCCGCGGTCGTTGGGGGTGAACTGCGCGGCGCGGGCGATGTGGTTGGGCACCGCGTACTTCACGCCCGGGTCGTCGCGCAGCTCGGCGATGGTCTCGCGCACCGAGTCCCCGTCCTCGATCGGCTGGACCTCGGCGCTCTGGTCCTCGTACTTGACCACGACCTCGCCCGGGACGTAGTCCGCCGCCCCGGCCGGCGCGGCGAGCGGGAGCAGCGCCATGGCGGCGAGGGAGAGGATCAGGGTGAGGCGGCGGATCTGCATTGAAGTTACGGTGCCTGGCAGTGTACGAACGCTCCAACAACCCGCCTGTGGGGAAGTTGTGAGGGTCTGCATAACGGGAGCTACCGGTTTCATCGGCGCGCACGTGGCGAAACTTGCGGCCGATGTCTGCGGGTCGTTGCGCGTGACCTACCGGAACGAGGGTCGGCTGGACCGCCTGGCCGGCGTGGAGGCGGACCCGATCAAGGCCGACGGGCTCGACCGAGGCGCCCTGCGGCGCGCCTTCCGCGGCTGCGAGATCGTCTTCCACGCCGCGGGCTACGTGGGCTCGCGGCCGGCGGAGCGGGTCTGGCAGGTGAACGCGCTGGCTCCCCGGGTGACCGTGGAGGCTGCGGCCGCCGAGGGCGTGAGGCGGGTGGTCGTGACCTCGAGCGTCGCGGGGATCGGCCCGGCGCCGCCCGACCGGCCGGGCCGGGAGGACGACCTCTACCGGGGCGGCGGGCTGGGGCTCACCTACGCCGACGCCAAGCACGAGGGCGAGGCGGAGGCGCTGGCGGCCGGCGCCCGGCTGGGCGTCGAGGTGGTCGTGGTGAACCCCTCGTACGTGTTCGGCGCGCCGCTCGACCGCTCGCAGCCCGGCGAGACCTCGACCCGGATGATCGGCAACTACCTGCGCGGGCGGCTGCCGGCCGTGGTCGACGGAGAGACCAACGTGGTGGACGTACGCGACGTGGCCCGCGGTCATCTGCGCGCCGCCGAGCGGGGCCGACCGGGCGAGCGCTACGTGCTGGGCGGCCACGACGCGCGCTGGGTCGCGCTGCTCGAGCGCGTGGCCGAGATCGCCGGCGTGCACCACCCGCTGGTGGTGCTGCCGACGGAGTCCGGCACGCTGGCGCGCGCGTCCGAGGCGCTCGGGCTGCCGATGCTGGTGGCCTCGGAGGGGATCGTGCTGATGGCCCAGAACTGGCGCTACTCCTCGGCCAAGGCGCGCCGCGAGCTCGGCTACCGAGCGCGTCCGCTCGACCGCACCCTGACCGACACGGTCGACTGGTATCGCGAGCTGATCGACTCCGGGAGCCTGGGCGGAGGCCCGCCCTCGCCGCTGTCGCTGGCGGCGGCCGGCGTGCGGCTGGCGGGCCGCACCGGCATCCTGGCCGGCGTGAAGGCGGCCGAGCGCTACGTGGGCCGGCGGCTCGTCCTCCGCCCGTGAGCGCCTTCTTCCCGCGCGACGAGTACTACATGCGGCTGGCCCTGCGCGAGGCCGAGCGCGCCATCGAGCACGACGACGTGCCGATCGGCTGCGTGATCGCTCATCGAGGCGAGGTGATCGCGGCCGCCCGAAACGAGCGCGAGCTGCGCGGCGACCCGACCGCCCACGCGGAGATACTCGCCCTGCGCGAGGCGTCTGCGCACCTGTCCGGTTGGCGGCTGCTGGACACGGTCCTCTACGTGACGCTCGAGCCGTGCGCGATGTGCGCCGGCGCAATCGTGCTCGGCCGTGTCCCGCGGGTGGTCTACGCGGCCGATGACCCCAAGGCGGGAGCCTTCCGCTCCGTGTTCCAGGTCCTCGCCAACCCGGCGAACAACCACGTGCCGCTCGTGCAAGCGGGAATGCAGGCCGGCGAGAGCGCGGCGATGCTCAAGGAGTTCTTCCGCAAGCGGCGGGAGAAGCCCACCAACGGCAAGGAGCGGGAGGACTGAAGCGACTCGAGTGGAGGCGATCAACGGCGGAGAGATGCCGGAGCGGCCGAACGGGGTGGTCTTGAAAACCACTGTGCCTTCGCGGGCACCGGGGGTT
>JBOGXS010000199.1:0-6834 GCA_050693815.1 Thermoleophilaceae bacterium
GGACGCCCGGCTCGGCCGGGCGGGTCGCTCTTCAAGCGCCCGGCTCTGTTGGGCGCGCTCGGGTCGCTCTCCGAGCTCCGGGCTCGCGCGGGGGCAGGCTCCGCCAGGGCCGGCAGGAACCGGGCCAGCAGGCGCTCCACGTCGCGCGTTCGCACCAGCGGGAGCAGCGTCTGGGCGGCGGCCCGCTCTGAGCGGTAGCCGGCAGTCTGCATGCGCACGGCGGCCAGGCCGAAGGGACGGCGAAGGACGCCCTCGACCACGTCGACCGCGTGCACGCGCGCCAGCGGCACGCTCGCCGCGCGGCGGGCGAGGAGGCCGCGCCGGATGCGCAGCCGCTCTCCGTCGCGCACCAGGCTGAAGCCCGCGAACGCGACGATCGCCCCGACGAACGAAAGGAGCAGCGTGGCAACCGCGGCCGCGGCGGTCACCAGCGCGATGCCCGCGGGGTCGTCCGGCAGCTGGTCGATCAGGCGCTCGCCGCCCGCGTCGAAGAACAGGTCGTCCCCGGCCGCCGCCAGGCCGCCCACGAGCGGCAGGATCACGCCCAGCTGCGGTGCTGTGACCGCGGTGACGAGCAGGCCGCCGAGCCCGAGGCGCCACTCGGGCAGGTCGCGCGCCACCGGGTCCGGCAGGCCGGCGAGCCCGCGCAGCTCGCGCGCCGTGGCCTCCGACACGGCGCGCAGCACCACCTCGCCCTCGGCCCCGCCGCCGGCCGTCTGCACGTGCAGCTCCTGCACCCCGAACAGGCGCTGGACGGGTCCCTGGGCGGCGTCGATCGCCTGGATGCGGGCGAGCGGCACGGCAGTCTCGTCGGGAGAGAGCACGCCGCGGCGGAAGTGGAGCGCCCCGCCGGCCACAGAGAAGGTGGTGTGCGTCCAGCGCACGTAGCCGATCGCCGCCGCCGCGACCACGCCGGCGAGCGCGAGGAGGAGGCCGGCGAACGGCGGCAGCCCGCCCGCCCCGCCGCCGACCACGAGCCCGACGATCGCGGCGAGGGCGATCTCGCGCAGGTTGTCGAGCGCGGCGAGCACGATCTCCGCGGGGTGCAGGCGGCGCGGCCCGAAGCGATCGTCCGGGGGCGGCTCCGAGCGGTGCGGGCCCGAGGTCCCCTCAGAGCTCATCGGGCTCGCGCGCAAGGACGGCGACCCGGTCCCGTATGGCCGCCGCGTGGTCGGGCCGCAGGGCCGGGATGGTGTGGGACCCGGCTGCGGTGTGGACGGTGACCGAGCGCAGCCCGAACAGGTCGGACAGGACGGTGCGCTGGGTGTCCACGTGCTGCACGCGGGTCATCGGGATCAGGGTGCGGCGCACCGTGAGCGCGCCGCGGAGCAGGTCGATCTCCTCGTCGCGCACGTCGTAGCGCCAGGTGCGCCAGCGCAGCAGTGGGAGGGCCACACCCCCGACGACGGGCACGAGCATGGCCGCTCCCCGGGCCAGCCACGCGAGCACGCCGGGGGCGTCGGCGGCGGCGAAGGCGCCGGCCGCGACCAGGCAGCCGATCGCGACCGGGACCGCCCAGGCGAGGGCGCCGAGCACGAACAGCCCGCGCGCCTCGCGAGGGAGCCGGCGGGCGGGCTCCGGCGCGCCCTTCTCGCCCGGAAGCCGGCCCCTGGGCTCCTCCACGAGGCTCCGCTAGACCGCCTGCGACTCGCCCTCGACCGGCTCCCTGGCCGAGGCGGGACCGGTCTCGGCGAGGAAGTCCATCATCAGCTCGTTGAAGGCCTCGGGGCGCTCGGCCATCGGGATGTGGCCGGTCTCGGTCATCACCACCTTGCGGCTGTCCGAGATCAGGCGCTCGAACTCGTGGGCGTCCTTGACCGGGATGATCGAGTCCTTCTCGCCCCACACGATCAGCGTGGGCTGGCGGATCTCGGGCAGGCGGTCGCGGAAGTCGTACCCGAGCGTGGCCCGCAGGGCGTCGTCGAAGCCCGGCTTGCCGGTCCCCTTGAAGAAGCCCTCGTAGGCGAGGTCGGCGCGAAGCAGCGAGGGGTGGCGCGCGACCAGTGCCAGGGCGATGTGACGGGAGATCGGCCGCGAGGCGATCTGGCGGTGGCGGGCGGCCCCGTACGCCGCGACCGCGGCTGCCACCCGGCCGACCGTCAGGACCGGCCGGCGCGCCAGGCCCGCGCTCGTGATGCCCGCGGCGGAGACGAGGACGAGCTGGTCGATCCGCTCGGGGAACTGGATCGCCACCTCGGCCGCGATGTAGCCGCCCATCGAGTTGCCCACGATGTCGACGCGTCCCAGCGAGAGCTCCTCGCACAGCGCGTTCACGCAGCGCCCGTAGCCCGGGATCGTGATCTTGTCCCGCGGCTCCGGGGTGAGGCCGAAGCCGGGCAGGTCGAGCGCGATCACCCGCCGCTCCTGCGCCGCGCGCGGGATGTTCTCGAGCCAGTTCTGCCACTGGCCGCCGAGCCCATGCACGAAGACGATCGGCTCGAGCTCGCCACTGCGCGGGCTGCCCCCGGAGGGAGTCACCCCGCCAGCAGGGACGTCCACGTAGTTCACAGGCGTGCCGTCCCCCCGACGGGTGTTGCCGAAGGCATCGCCCGGTAGGGCCACGACGTGGCGGTGCGCGGTCCAGTCGATCGAGCGCCAGTCCGGCTGGGCGGTCGCGCCGTAGCCGTCGCCGGCCTCGCGCGCGTGGCGCGGCGTGGTGGGGGCCGCGGTGGGGACGAAGGGTCGACTCATGGCCCCTTAGGGTAAGGCCACGTGGCCCGGATCGCGCTGGACATCGACTCGACCCTGCACCACTACTGGGATCTGCTCCAGAGGGTGGTCCGCGAGCGCTACGGCATCGAGCTGCCCTACGAGGAGCAGCGCGACTGGGGCATCACGGCGCTGGAGCGCGACGCGGTGGTCCACTGCGTCGAGGAGACCCACTCGGACGAGAACATCGCCGCGGGGGTGCCGTACGAGGGGGCGGTGGAGACGGTCCGCGACTGGCACGGGAAGGGCCACTGGATCCACGTGACGAGCCACCGCCGGCCCCAGACGGTCGAGGCGACGGCGCGCTGGCTCGAGACCATCGGCATGCCCTTCGACGACCTGCACTGCTCGTTCGACAAGGTCAGCCGCTGCGTCGAGCTCGGCATCCACGTGCTGGTGGACGACAGCCCGGTCAACATCGCCCGGGCTCGCGACGCGGGCATCGTGCCGGCCACGATCGTGCACCCCTGGAACGAGCACCTGGTGCAGGCCGACGGCGTGATCGGAGCGCGCGACTGGGCCGGCCTCAGGCGCGAGCTCGACCCGGTGCTGGACGGGCTCGGGTTCTGACACACTCGCGGGTCATGGCGCAGCCCGAACACACCGCCCTCTCCCTCTCCGAGCGCGAGCCGGCGGCGGACGCGCCCGTGCCCGCGGAGGGCCTCAAGCGGCACCTGCCCGGGGTGGAGCCGGAGCGCCAGCTGAACGACTGGGGCCGCTCGGAGCGCGTGGAGGGCCTCTTCGACGCCACCCTGGTCGAGTTCTTCTACCGCTACTGGTTCCGGGCGGAGGTCGAGGGCATCGAGCACGTGCCCGCCGCCGGGGGTGCCCTGCTCGCCTCGAACCACTCCGGCGCCCTCCCCCCGGACGCGACGATGATCGCCAAGGCGCTCAGGGAGGAGCACCCCCACCCGCGCCCGCTCAACATCACCGTCGAGCACTTCTTCAAGGGCTACCCCGGTTTCTCGATGCTGATCCCCAAGCTCGGCTGCGTGGCCGCTCATCCGGCCAACGTGCAGAGGCTGCTGTACGACGAGGAGCAGCTCGTGCTGGTCTTCCCCGAGGGCCGCAAGGGCACCGAGAAGCTCTACAAGGACCGCTACCGGCTGCGCCGCTTCGGTCGCGGCGGGTTCGTGGAAGCGGCGATGCGGGCGCAGGCGCCGATCGTGCCCGTGTGCGTCGTGGGGGCGGAGGAGGCGGCCCCGGTGCTCGCCCAGCTCGGGCTGTTCAAGCGCCTCACCGGGCTGCTCTACTTCCCGATCACGCCCACCTTTCCGCACCTCGGGCTGGCGGGGATGCTCGGCTACCTGCCGGCCAAGTTCAAGATCCGCTTCCTCGAGCCCATCCGCTTCGACGAGGCCGGCCTCCACGAGGACAAGGCGCTCGTGCAGACCGTGGCCCACGAGGTCCGGGCGCGAATCCAGGAGAGCCTGTGGGACATGCTGGCGCGGCGCCGGTCGGTGTGGTTCGGATGACGATGGCCGGGCGCAAGCATCCGGCTCGGCCGGATGCGCGCGAGATGAACTCGCGCCGGATCCTGGTGACCGGGCTGTCCACCTACTGGGGCGGCCGGCTCGCCCAGGCGCTCGAGGGCTTCCCCGAAGTCGAGGCGGTGATCGGGGTCGACAACGAGGAGCCCCAGGTCGAGCTCGAGCGGACCGAGTACGTGAAGGTGGGCGCCCAGCACGCGCTGCTGCGGCGCGTGGTCGAGGCGGCGGAGATCGACACGGTGATCGACACCCGCCTCGTGGTCGATTCGACCACCACCTCTGCCTCGAAGGCGCACGAGAACAACGTGATCGGGACGATGAACATCCTGGCCGCCTGCTCGGGTGCCGACTCGCCCGTGCGCAAGGTGGTGTTCAAGTCCTCCACCCACTACTACGGCTGCGAGCAGGACGACCCCGCCTTCTTCGACGAGACGATGGGTCGCCCGCACCCGCCGCGCACGCCGATCGAGCGCGACATCGTGGAGGCCGAGGCCTCGCTCGCCGAGTTCGCCGAGCGCAACCCGGACGCCACCGTCACCATCCTGCGCTTCGCGAACGTGCTCGGGCCCGACGTGCGGACCTCGCACATCGACCTCTTCTCGCTCCCGGCGGTGCCGATGATCCTGGGCTTCGACCCGCGCTACCAGTTCGTCAACGAGGACGACGTGGTGCGCGCGCTCGAGCACGCGGCCGAGCAGGCGCTGCCCGGCGTGTTCAACGTGGCCGGCGACGGCGTGCTCGCCCTCACCGAGGTGGCCGGCCTGCTGGGCAAGGCCTACGCGCCGATCCTCCCGCCCTGGGGGACGGGGCTGGTCACCGCCGCCCTGCGACGGCTGGGGCTGCGAATCCCGCCTGAGGGTCTGGCGCAGCTGCGCTACGGGCGCGGGGTGGACAACCGCCGCTTCAAGGCCGCCGGCTTCCGCTACCAGTACACGAGCCGCGAGGCGGTGCTCAAGCTTGGCGAGCACCTGCGCCTCCATCCGGTGGTGCGCGGCGCGCAGGAGCCCTACCGGTACGAGCGCGAGGTGGAGGAGTTCCTGCGCTGGAGCCCGCACGTGCGAAACGCGCGCGACAAGCAGCCGGCCGCCCTGACGCGCGACCAGCTGGCCGAGCTGCGGCGCCTGCTGGAGGGCTTTGCCGAGGCGCCCGGGATCGCGGACTCCGAGCAGCGCCCGCCGGAAGCCGAGCGGCCCCCGCGCCGGGGCGGCGCGCCGATCGAGCACTACGACGATCTCGCCGCCGAGGAGGTCATCGCCCTGCTGCCGTCGCTGGAGAGCGACGACCTCCAGGCCCTGCGCGACCACGAGCGCCGGCACGCCAATCGGTCCCGCGTGCTGTCGGCGATCGACTCGTTCGTGACGCGGATCTGAGCGGCAACCTCCCTTTCACCCGGGGTCGGGTGCCGCCGGCCTCCCTACACTCAACAGTCGCACCATGAGGCACAAGTGGCCAATCTTCGTCGTCGTGCTCCTGCTCGCCCTCGTGGGCGGCGCAGCGGCGGCCTTCGCGTACGACTCCTCGCGGGACGACCTGATCGCCGAGGGAGTGACCGTCGCGGGCGTGGACGTGGGCGGGATGGAGGTCGCCGAGGCGCGTCGCGTGGTGGCGCGTGAGCTGAAGGAGCCGCTCGAGCAGGCGATCGCCGTGGCGCGCTACAAGAAGCGCTTCACGCTCTCCGCCGAGGACGCCGGCGTGAGGGCCGACGTGGCCGGCATGGTCGCCGAGGCGCTCGAGGAGAGCCGCGACGGCAACATCGTCAGCCGTGTGGCGCGCGACATCACCGGGGGCGAGGAGGACGTTCAGGTCCCGGCGCGGGTCACCTACGACGAGGACGCCGTCGCCGGCCTCGTCAAGCGGGTCGAGAAGCGCCTTAACCGCCCGCCTCGCGACGCCGAGGTGGTCTTCCCCTCGCTCGAGCGGACCAAGGAGCGGCGCGGGCTGAAGGTCAAGGCCGCGGTCCTCGAGCAGCGGCTGGCCCAGGCGCTGACCGTCCCGGGCGTCGATCGCCAGGTCAAGGCCCCCGCCCGGATCGTGCAGCCGAAGGTCACCCAGGACGAGCTGGCCGAGAAGTACCCCACGCTGCTGATCGCCGACAGGGCCAACTTCAAGCTGCGCCTCTACGAGAACCTCGAGCTCGTCAGGGAGTACACGATCGCGGTGGGCGCCCTCGGCTTCGACACGCCGGCCGGCATGTACAGCATTCAGAACAAGGCGGTAGACCCGGCCTGGAGCGTGCCCAACAGCGACTGGGCCGGCGAGCTGGCCGGCACCGTCGTGCCGGGCGGCGTGCCCGAGAACCCGCTCAAGGAGCGCTGGCTCGGCATCTACGACGGCGCCGGGATCCACGGCACCGACCAGACCTACTCGCTCGGCACGGCCGCCTCACACGGCTGCATCCGGATGTCGATCCCGGAAGTGATCGAGCTGTACGACCAGGTACCCGTCGGGGCCCCGATCTACATCGCCTGAGCGCCGCTCAGAAATCTTCCGGCAGGATCGCGCCCGCCTCGAGCGCGCCCGAGAACGTCTCGATCTCGGCCGCCATGTTCTCGCTCGCGATCTGCATGTACGCCACCCGCAGCTGGGCGTCGCCGCGGTCGAGCTCCTCGTCGTAGGCGTCGAGCTCCGGCTGGGA
>JBOGXS010000200.1:0-4850 GCA_050693815.1 Thermoleophilaceae bacterium
CCATGCCCGGCCAAGGCACGTACCTGTTCGAAGCGACGCCTTACGGCACCAAGGTCACGTCCCGGGTTGAGCTTGAACCGCGCGGCCTGTCTCGACTGGCAGAGCCACTCATCGCCGCCAGCCTAAGACGCGAAATCGCGGCAGGCCTCCCGGTGCTCAAGGAATTGCTGGAGCGCCAGGTGTCGCGGGATTCTGCGTAGGTCGACCGGCCGTCGAGGGCGCCAACACGCACGGCAAACGCTAGCCGAACCACTGGCAGGGCTGAAGGCATGCGCATCGAGGTCAGGTTCGAACCCGACCGCCCCGAGAGGGTCATCTCGTCACCGCCCGTTTGCTGCGCAGGGCACCGCCGAGTCGAAGGACGACTACCGCGCATCGCGCAACCCGAGAGGCCGTTCGCCCGCTGGACGAGGCTGTTTCGCGCGACCAGATCCTGATGACCGTCATGCTCTCCTGGCTGACTTTGACGGCGTGGTCAGCAGCCAATCTCTACGACGAGAACATGCACGCGGCGGCGAACTGGGGCCGCTCGGGCAAAACCTCATTCATTGGTCGGACTTCGAGCGTGGTAGCCATTCCGCGGCGACGGAGGCGCCGGACCTGTTCGTCGATGACGTCCGGCGCTCCTTCCGAGGCCTGTGCTGGGCACGGGGCGTCGCCGCCAGAACCCCAGCCCGTTCCGCGCTCGGGACGACGGCCTTCCACGGGACGCCGACACACGCCGGTCAGTCGTAGCCCGGCGGCTCACGAGGCCTCGGACCCCAATCGCTAAGGCCCTCACCCCGAGTATCCGCGACTGCGACGCGGGCGGCGGCCTGGCTTACGATGTTAGGGTGGTGACGGACGGACTCGCCCTCGCTCGCGAAGCTCTCGCGGAGTGGCGGTGGGATGACGCCCGCGACGCGTTCACGTCGGCCCTGCATGATCGCGAGTCGGCGGAGGCGCTCGAGGGCCTGGCGAGCGCCGCGACTTGGCTTGACGACGCCGCAACCGCGATCGGCGCCCGCGAACGGGCCTATCGGCTCTACCGCAACCAGGGCGATGCCGGAGGAGCCGCCCGGGTCGCAATCGGCATCGCCGACAACCTGCTCACGTTCAGCGGCGACTTCATGGTGGCGTCCGGCTGGCTGGCTCGCGCCCGCCGGCTGCTGGCCACGAGCCCGGAGTCGCCGTACCACTCATGGATCGACATCTTCGACGCATTCATCCACGTCGCCCATCGACGTGACGTTCGCGCCGGCAAAGCACTCGCGCAGGCGGCGGTGGCGCACAGCCGGCGACTCGGCGATACCGGCGGCGAGATGTTCGCCGTCGCCCTGCTCGGGCTCATCGAGGCGAGCGCCGGCCGCCTCGACGAGGGGACGCGGCTGCTGGACGAGGCGGTGGCGGCCGTCATCAGCGGCGACATCAGCGACCCGGAGATCGCCGTCCAGGTGTGCTGCGTCATGGTGACGGCCAGCGTGCGCCTCCGGGACCACGATCGCCTGGCGCGGTGGTCGCGGTTCGCCATGGACTTCAGCCGGGACTGGCAGAACCGCGCTTGGTTCAGCTACCCGCGCCTCGAGCGCGCCGCGGCGCAGGTCTGGTGGGGCGAATGGGACGAGGCCGAGCGCGAACTACTAGAGGTGGCGGGCGATATGCGCGGTCGCCCCCTGCTTGGACGGCTGGCGACCCTTCGCCTGGCTGACCTGCGGCGCCGCCAGGGCCGCCTGGACGAGGCGGAGGCACTGCTCGACGAGCTCGATCACGAGCCGGATCGCATCGGCATGGGCCACCGCAGCGAGGGCACCCGCGCAGCGGTCGCCCTGGATCGCGAGCGGTACGACGATGCGGTCATGCTCGCGGAACGCCACCTCCGCGCCGTGCCTAGCGAGGACCTCGTCGAGCGTATCGATGCACTCGCCGTCCTCTCGAGTGCCGCCGCCTCGCTCGGTGACCCGGCACGGGCGGCGGCTGCCGCGGCGGAGCTTGATCAGATCGCCGAGCGCATCGGCACCGGACCGATCCGGGCCGCGGCGCGGATGGCGACCGGGGTCGCGGCAGGCGCCGCGGGAGATCGCGCCGCCGCGAGCCGAGCGCTGGAAGAGGCGGTCGACCTCTACGAGAGCAGCGGTGCGCCGCAGGAGGCGGCCCGCGCTCGGATAGCGCTGGCGCGCTCCCTGCTCGCAGTCGGGCGCGTCAGCGCCGCCGTCAACGAGGCGCGACGCGCCCATGACGCGCTCCGCCGGCTGGGCGCACGACGTGACACCGCGGCCGTCGAGCGCCTGGTCACTGTCCTCGGCGGGCAGACAGGTCGGCAGCCCTCGGGCTCGGCCCTGACTGCCCGCGAGGTGGAGGTGCTTCGGCTCGTCGCCGAGGGACGGTCGAACGACGAGATCGCGGAAGCGCTCGTGCTCTCCGTGCGGACGGTCGAGCGCCACATCTCCAACCTCTACGCCAAGATCGGCGCCACCGGTCGGTCGGCGCGCGCAACCGCCACCGCGTACGCGCACCGCCACGGCATCGTCTGACCCGCGATCTGCGTGTCCCCCCGAGCTGAGATGGGCACCCGCGCGGATGGCGGAAGTCCGCCCAACGCCTAGCCTCGGCCTGGTCCGAGCCGCTCGTTGGAAGCCGGTCCGCCGGCACCGGCGAGCGTCGGACCATCCCGGGCCGACCTATCGGCCCCGGGCGAACGAGGCGAGGTGCGAGGGTGATGAGCAGTCCGCGATCCGAAGGCGCCGCCGCCGAGCGGCTGCACATCCGAGGCGTCATCCTCCCGAGCGGTCAGGAGCGCGACCTCTTCGTCTGCGACGGTCGCTTCAGCTTCGAGCCGTGCGGCGATGCCCGCACCGTCCTCGATCACGGATACCTGCTACCGGGGCTGGTCGACGCCCACACGCACCTAGCCTTCCACAGCCCGGCGCCGGCCGACGCCACGTGGGAGGTCGCGGCGCTCGCCAGCGCCCAGGTGGAGCTCGACGCGGGCGTCCTCACCCTGCGCGACCCGGGCGGCCCGACCCCGGCTGGCCTGATTGGCCCTCACTCCGGCCTGCCGCGAACGATCACGGCCGGGCGCTTCCTCGCCGCGCCGGGGCGGATGTTCCCGGCGCATGGCCAGCGCGAGGCGACCGACGAGGAGTTGCCGGCCGCGGCCGAGGAGCAGCTACGGGCCGGCGACGGCTGGGTCAAGGTAATCGGTGACTTTCCCGTCCGTGGCATCGGCTTCGAACCCAGCTTCCGGTCGGAGACCCTGGCGGCGGTCGCCGAACGGGTCCACCGCCTCGGCGGGCGGGTCGCCATCCACGCGGTGAGCGTCGAGGCGATTGGCGCCGCCGTCGAGGCCGGCGTCGATTCGATCGAGCATGGTCTGATGATTCGGCCCGACCAAGCGGCGACGCTTGCGGCGCAGGGCGGCGCCCTGACGCCCACCATGATCTCGACGCCCGGTTGGCTGCCGGGGGCGCTCCGACAGTTCGACGTGCCCAAGGAGGAGATTCGTCGCATCGCCGCGGCGGTGGAGCGGCATCCCGTCACCGTCCGCGAGGCGTGGCAGACCGGGCTCACCGTCCTGGCCGGCACGGATGCGGCGATCGTGGCTCACGGCCTGGTGCGCGACGAGGTGCACCTCCTGGCCAGCGCTGGGATCCCAATCGAAGCGGCGCTGGCAGCCGGATCGTGGAAGGCCCGCGAGTTCCTCGGCCTGCCCGGCATCGAGGAGGGCGCTCCGGCCGACCTCGTGGCCTTCGCGCGCCATCCACTCGAGGACCCGGGGACGCTGGCCGTTCCGATCCTCAAGGTCCTCGACGGCCGGCTCGTCCCGGCTCCGGCCACCACCAACTAGGAGGCACATCATGTTGATCGACTATCCGCTCACCCCGCGGCTCCCGGCCAGCGACATCGGCCGCGCTCGAGCCTGGTACGAGGAGAAGCTGGGCTTGACTCCCGCACGAGAGGAGGAGGTCGGCGGCGGGCTCTGGTACCAGACCGGCGGCGGCTGGTTCTACCTCTTTCCCACCCCGAGTGCCGGCACGGCACAGAACACCGCGGCCGGCTGGCAGGTGGACGACATCGAGGCCGTGATGGAGACGCTTCGGGCCAAGGGAGTCTCCTTCGAGGAGTACGACTTCGGCGAGATGGGCAAGACCCACGACGGGCTGCTCACTGTCGGCGGCTACAAGGCCGCATGGCTTAGCGACAGCGAGGGAAACATCCTCGAGCTGAGTCAAGTGCCGGGCTGAATCCGCGCCGATCGAAACCCGGGACGTCGGCCCAGGCAATGAAGGCGAACACCGCGAAACGATCGACCTTCCTCACGAGGATGCCGTTTCTGGTACCGCATACCGGAATCGCGGCGACCCTCCGGTGGAGTCCGGCTGAGTACGGCTGTTACGGTGCGCTCCGGCCGGCTCCGGTGGATTCCGGCTAGCTTGGGGGTACGAATGAGGGTACAAGCGCCACAACTACGCGGGTCGTCCGCCCAGCATTGGGATCTGCTGATCGGATGTCTGGAGACCGTGTCTCTCGCATGCGTCAGCTATCCGCTAACCGAGTCGCACGGCTCCTTTAGGGTGGGTTCGCCTCCTCGATCGCCGCATCGGGCGCCTCAGTTTGGTAAGAACCTAACCCGAGAAGGGTATCCGTATGAGGCCTCAGCCGGAGAAGTCGTCCCCCCGCAGTCGCCGCGTACGTGACCCCTCCGACCATGGCGCCGACGGCACCTCCGATGGCGCCGAGCACACACCCAGCCGCGGGCGCCATCGATCATACGGCCACCTCGGCGCGCTCGGCGGATGGGTAGTGGTTGCCCCCAAGGCTCGCTGAAAGAACCCGACGGGTTCGCGACGCGAGGCTCCATCATGTCTAGGCCG
>JBOGXS010000201.1:0-10245 GCA_050693815.1 Thermoleophilaceae bacterium
GCGCCACACGGCGCTGCACGATCACGAAGGCGCGGCCCACGCGCCGGTCGAGGCCCTGCGGGCCGCCGCGCCAGCGGAAGGTCGGGTGTCCCAGCCGGCGCACGAGCCGCGCGGGCTGGCCCTCGACGACTCCGCTCGCCGCGCCGCTCCCGTATGCGGGCCCGTCGGGCCGCACGCCCGCGGTCGGGTCGAAGGGGTAGGGGGCCTGCGCCGCCTCGCCGGCCACAAGCCTGCGGCCGAGCTCCGCCAGCTCGCCGACGAGCAGCGGCACCGAGTTGGGCCCGTACAGCGTGGAGCCGCCCTCGTAGTGCTGGCGGTCGTACTCCTCCGGGACCGTGAAGTACTGGATGAACTCGTTCGCGAGGCCCGATACCACCACGCTCGAGATCCCGCCTCCCCCTGCCGCCGCGAGCACCGCCGAGCGCAGCCGCCGGCCCACCTCCGCGGTCGGCTCCCCGGGCATCGTCACGATCAGGCGGTCGCCCACGCGCATCGCCGTCAGCGGCACGGCCTTGGGCACGCTGTCCTCGTCGAGCGGTATGCCGAGCTTGTGCCCCTGGCCCGGCACCGGCAGGGGGTTGCGGGTCCCCTCCAGCGGCACGCCGGTCACGTCGTGGAGCGGCCCGCGCTCCTCCTCGGAGCCGGTGAGGAAAGGCACGCCGATCATCGCGTAGTCCGCCACCGGGCCGCTCGGCGTCTGCTGGCCGCAGAAGCACACCCGCGTCCAGCGGCTGTCGAGCGCGATGTCGGGCGCCAGCGCCGCGCCGGCCCGCCGCCAGGCATCCAGCATCGCCCTCGCCTCCACGCGCCCGACGTGGTCGGAGGCCGCCGGGCCGTGCCGGTCGAGGCCTGCGGACTGGTCCCCCTCGTCGGAGTTGCCGTAGACGTTCAGCACCTCCTGCCCGCGCGGCACGCGGCCCTCGCGGCGCACGCGCTCCTCGAACACGCGCAGCGCGGAGGCGTGGTGGTCCTGGTTGTAGTACTGGAAGCTCGACTTCGTCACCGTGCCGTGGTCCGCGTAGGTGGACCAGGCGCCGATCGGCGTGCGCCGGTCGCCGGCGACCTTGTCCACGCGCAGCACGTTCACGGCGGGATCGATGGTGTGGTCGAGCCCGAGCGGGTCGAGGGACGCGTCGCCGCCCTGGAAGGGCCGGAAGATGCCGTGCACGGCCAGGTGCGCCTCGATCGAGCGGTTGCGCGTGAGCCCGCGAAGCTCGGACGAGCCCCAGCCCGCGGCGGCCGGCGCGAGGTCGGCGTCGGCGCGCCGGATGGCACGTGCGATCTGGCCAAGGAGGAAGGTGTAGAGCTGGCGGTCGGCCGGCGGAGGATCGAGCAGCCTGTAGTAGCTGATCGGGTCGGTGGCGGTCTGGAGGCTGGGTGCGGCCGTGTTGAAGGTCTTGAAGTTGGCGTACCCGCCCGGGCCGGAGTGGGTGTGCGAGGCCGAGATCAGGAGGTTCTGCTCCGAGAAGCCGAGGCCGGCGAGCGCGTCGCCGAGGTGCTTGACGAGGCCGCCCGGGACCATGAAGAGGTCGACGGCCACCAGCGCGACCTTGCGATCGCCCTGCTCCAGCACCATGGCCCTCGCATGAAGCCGCGTGTGCTGACCCTGCGCGACCCGGTCGGCGCGCGTCCAGCCGCCCAGGTAGTAGCCCGTGCGGGGCGTGATGTCGGCCTTGCCGACCCCCGCCCGGAGGCCCGCGGCCGATGCGCCAGCCGGCACGGCCGCGATGCCCGCCAGGGCGGCCACGACCATCGCGAACCGGCCCGTTCTGCGCCTCATCTGTCGCGAACGTATCGCGCTTGGCGCTCTTCTGCACAGCCCGCCCGGGTTCTCACAGCCCGGAACGGCGGGCGACCAAGGGGCCACGCGGCCCGCTGGTGGCTGGCCGCACGCGCCAAAAACGGCCACCTTCCTGGATAAGTGTCGTGTAGCGACCCCTGGGCAGGACGGTCCCCGCGCGGGGCGGGCTAGAGGATCTGCACGTCGGCGTTGTCGCCGACCACGAAGCGGTAGGCCTTTGGGAGCGGCGGCCCGCGCCCGATCGTCACGTTCTTGCCGATCAGGCTCGCCTCGATGCGGTACTCGAGGTCCACGATCGACGAGCCCGACAGCACGATCGAGTGCTCGAGCTCGGCCTTCTCGATCTTCACCTCGTCGCCGATCGCCGTGTACGGGCCGATGTAGGCGTCCGTCACGTGCGAGCCGCGGCCCACGATCGCCGGACCGCGCACGGTGGCCCGCTCCAGCCGGGCTCCCTCGGCGATCGCCACCCGTCCCTCCACGCGCGATTCGATCAGCTCGCCCTCCACCCGCTCGGTCAGGTCGTCGAGGATCAGCCGGTTGGCCTCGAGCATGTCCTGCACCTGGCCGGTGTCCTTCCACCAGCCCCCCACGATGTGGGGATCGACCCGCCGGCCGCCGTCCACCAGCGACTGGATGGCGTCGGTGATCTCGAGCTCCCCGCGCCAGGAGGGCTCGATCGAGCGCGCGGCGTCGAAGATCGAGGGCGTGAACATGTAGACGCCGACCAGGGCCAGGTCTGTCTGCGGCTCGGCCGGCTTCTCCACCAGCCGCGCCACCCGCCCGTCCTCGAGCTCCGCCACGCCGTAGTGCTCCGGATCCGGGACGGGCGTGAGCAGGATCAGCGCGTCGGGCTGCTCGCTGCGGAACGTGTCGACCAGGTCGACGATCCCGTCGCGCAGCAGGTTGTCGCCCAGGTACATGACAAAGGGCGAGTCGCCCAGGAACTGCTCGGCCGTGAGCACCGCGTGCGCCAGGCCGAGCGGCTCGTCCTGCTCGATGTACTGGATCGAGACGCCGAAGCGCGAGCCGTCGCCGGCGGCCGCGCGGATCTCGCCCCCGGTCTCGGGCGCGATGATGATGCCGACCTCGTCGATGCCGGCGGCCGCCATCGCCTCGATGCCGTAGAACAGCACCGGCTTGTTGGCCACCGGCACGAGCTGCTTGGCGCTCGTGTGCGTCAAAGGCCGCAGCCGCGTGCCCTTGCCGCCGGACAGGATCAGTCCCTTCACAGCTTGCGATGGTCCCAGCTAACCGTGCGGGACGGCACGAAGCGCAGTCCGATTCGCTTGGAGGCCTGCTCTTGGAACGCCTCCTTCATCTCCGGCGCCCCGCCGCCGTAGCGCTCGACCAGCGCCATGCCGTACGCCGCCACTCGCTCTGTGTCCCGCTCCAGCTCCACGTCGGATTCGAGCATCACGCCGTGCAGCTCGTGGTACTCGACGCCGCCCTCGATGCCGAGCGTGGCCCGAGGATCGCGCTCGAGGTTCTTCGCCTTCTGGGACTTGGCATAGGTCCAGCTGCGCAGCTCGACGCCGTCCCGCACGTACCAGAGCGGTACGAGGTGCGGCAGGCCGCGCGGGCCGACGGTGGCACACTGCATGATCATCTGCTCGTCGAGGAACGCCCTGATCTCCTCCTCCGACATGGAGATCTCTTGACGGCGCGCCGCCACTAGCGCTTGGCCGCTCCCGCCAGCGCCTCGGCCGCCTCGAGCACCGCCTGACGGGCGTCGTCGGGCTCGAGCACCACGGCGTCGCCCGCCTCCTTGAGGATCTCGCGCGCGAGGTAGCGGTGCCCGGCGAAGGGCAGCTCCACGACCGCCGCCCCGTCGGCGAGCTCCTGCACGACGCGCTTGTCCTCGCGCGCCCAGCGCGCCCGCTCGGGCGCCATCCAGACGCGGGCGGTGCGGGCGTCCGCGACCTCGCCCGTGCGCGGCCAGCCGTGGATGTCGGGCTCGATGCCCGGGCGCGGCTCGAAGCCCTCGTCGAGCACCGTGGCGGAGCGGATCCGGTCGAGCCGGAACGAGCGCGTGTCCTCCTTGTCCGGGTCGTAGCAGTGGACGTACCAGCCCTCGCGGCCGTTCATGAGCTTGTACGGCTCGACCCGGCGCACCGTGAACTCGTCGGCCTCCTCCTTGTAGTGCTCGATCTCGAGCAGCCGGCGCTCGGCGATCGCGCGGCTGACCACGCGCGCGACCTCGGAGTCGTCGCCCTTGGCTGTGGTGATCTGCAGGCCCTCGTGGGCCGGGTCCTGCCCGAGCGCGTCCACGATCTTCTGGCGCGCGCTGGCCAGCGAGCCCTCGGGCAGGTGCTCGCCGATCAGGTCGATGGCCGCCACCAGCGCCTTGGCCTCGAGCGGGAGCAGCCGCGCGGGGCGGGCGAAGTTGTCGCCGTAGGGCTCCGGGTCGACCTCGATCTGCTCGCCCTGGACCTCCGCGTAGAGCACGTACGAGCCTCCCCCGAAGTTCACGACGTTCAGCACGTCGATGTCCTGGCGAAGCTCCTGCTCGTTCACCTGCAGCCGCTCGCAGAGGCCGGGCACGTCGAGCTTGTGCCCCTCGCGCGCGGCTTCGATCAGGATGCCGGCCAGCGTGACGAGGCGGGCGAAGCGCTCGGGACGGATCGGCGACGGCTCGCGGTCCTCATCCTCGACCGGCTCGACCGGCCGCTCGACCGCGGGAGCCAGCTCGGGCGCCTCCGAGTGCCCCTCGATCACGAGCTCGAGACGATGGCGCACCTCGTCGACGAGCTCCGGCGGGCCCTCGACGCGGGCGTGCTCGCCCAGCCCGAGCACCCACGACACCATCTGGCGCGCGCTGGCGTAGTCGGTCTCGAAGACCACGCCGTCGTCGGCCTCGGTCACCTCGCCGGCGTGGCCGAAGTGGCGCAGCGCTAGCCAGTCGACGCGGTCGGACAGCCAGATGCTCGCCCGGCCGATCGGCTCGCCCAGCTGCCAGTCGGTGCGGATCGCGTAGTCGCGCGGGTCGAAGTCCTGGGGCCGGTTGAAGTCGTGCTCGGCCTTGGACGAGTAGCCCACCTTGCCCCTGATCCGGGAGACGCGGAACACCCGCAGGGCGTCACGCTCGTGTGCCCAGCCGATCAGGTAGAACTGGCCGCCCTTGTAGAGCAGGTGGTAGGGGTCGATCTTGCGGCTCTCGACCGCGTCGCGGCCGATCGTGTAGTAGTCGAACACGATCGTCTTGCGACGGAAGATCGCGGTCTCGACCTTCGACAGCCGCTGCGACAGCTCGCGCCCGCCCGCTCCAGCGGTCACGGCCAGCGCGACGGAGCGCTCCTCGGGTGCGTCGAAGGGCGACGGCTTGCCCCACGACAACTGCTGCAGCGCGAGCCGCAGCGGCTCGGCGTAGGCGAACTCGCCGTCGAGCAGCGCCAGCGACGTTCGCAGCGCGCCCAGCTCCTCGTCGGTGAACTCGATCGCCTCGAGGTAGAAGTTCTCCGGCGGCAGGGAGTAGTTCTCGGCCTCGTAGTACCCCTCGGCCGGCTTGTCGACCTTGAGGTGGATGCCGAGCGCCTCGAGCTCGGCGCGGTCGGCGTAGAAGCGCCGCGCGAACGCCTCGTCGTTCATCTGCGAGTAGCCCTCGACGTCCTGCTTGATCTCCAGCGCGGACACCGGGCGCCGCTCGGCCATCAGGAACGAGATCAGGGAGAGCTGCCGGATGAGCTTCTCGGTGTCCTTCGCCATGGGCCGCCGTGAGGATAAGCGGGAAACCCATGCAGAGCGCCCCCGTCCGCCCGCAAATTGCGGAAATCTCCACGGTTTGCGCGGACTCGGGGGGTCGGGCCGCTGCAATGACGGCGCGGCCGGTGACTTTTCGCTCCGTAGCGGGAACATCCGCGTGCCCCGCCTGGAGGAGGGACGTTGGACGCAACCCTGCTGGTCGTGATCGCTGCGTGGTTCGCACTGGCCGCCCTGGTCGGCGTGCTGGTCGCCCGCCCGCTCCTGCGCGCCGGCTCGCGCCACGACGAGCTGGCGGCGCTCCACGCCCGCATGCTGGCCGCCCAGCCGCCTCCCACCGCGGCCCGGCAGGCGGCGCCCCAGCCGCACTCGCGCACCGCCTCCCTGATCGAGACCGGCTACCTCGGGCTCGTGCACGACCGCCTGTGCATCTACGTGCGCGTGCTGCTCGGCCTCGAGCGCAGCTGGCTCCTGCTGCGCGATCCCGACCACGCCGACGAGGTCCTGGTCGCGGCCGCGCGGGGCAGCGATCCGGAGCAGGTGGGATCGCGGCTGCCGGCGGGTCCCGGCGTCACGGGGCTGATGCTGCGCTCGCAGGGGCCGACCGTGCTTCCGACCCTCGACGGCGCCGTCGACGGCCTGGCACGCGGGGTCCGGCTCATGGCCACCGCACCAGTCAGCTGGGAGGGCAGCGTGCGCGGCGCGCTGGCCGTGGGAACGCGCGACCCGAGCCGGGTCCTCGGCATGGACGACCTTGAGCTGCTCGGCGAGGTGGCCTCGTTCGCGGGCTTCGCGCTGGACGTGCACGACCGCACCGAGCTGGCCGGCACAGTTGCCGCGCAGGTGGACGCGCTGGCCACGGCGCTGGCGGTCTGGGATGGGCAGACGCGCGAGCACTCGGAGAGGGTGGTGGCGCTCGCCCGGCTCGCGGGCGCCCGCATGGGCCTCGACGGCCCGGAGCTGCTCGAGCTCGAGCTTGCCGCGCTGCTGCACGACGTCGGCAAGCTGCGAGTGCCGCGCGAGGTCCTGGGCAAGCCGGGCTCGCTGACCGAGGCGGAGCGCCGGCTGATGGTCAACCACCCCGTCTGGGGCGCCCAGCTCGTGGCCGGCGTTCCGGGCCTCCAGGCCGTAGCGCTGATCGTGCGCCACCACCACGAGCGGATCGACGGCTCGGGCTACCCGAGCGGCCTGTCCGGCGTGCGCATCCCGGTGGCCTCCCGGATCATGGCCGTCTGCGACGCCTACGGGGCGATGACCGAGGCGCGCTCCTACCGGGAGGGACGCGAGTCGCATGAGGCGCTCGCGGAGCTGCGCACCGGGTCCGGCAGCCAGTTCGACCCGGCCGTGGTGGACGCGCTCGAGGCGGAGGTCGGCGTGCGGCCGCTGGCGCTCGCGGGCTAGGCCGCTCGCTCCCGGAAGTAAGCCGAGGTCGAGATGCCGCGGTCGAACTCCGACCAGCGCGCGCCGTCGGCGAGCGTGCGCTCCAGCCGGTCGAAGCTGCCCAGGTTGCCGCCCAGGTTGTCGATGAAGTGGACGAGCGTGGCCTCGCGCGTGGAGGGCACCACCGGGCTGCCGTGCTCGAGCTTGCCGTGGTGGCTCAGGATGATGTGGAGGAGGGCGTCCGCGTCCTCCCGGGGGAAGCCCTCCATCTCCTCGATCACGCGCCGGACCATGTAGTACCCGAGCGGGATCTCGCCGAGGAGCTTGCCGGCGTCGGTCAGCTCGATCGCGCCGTTGACGGAGGCGTAGGCCTCGACCTTGCCGATGTCATGCAGCAGCGCGCCGGCCACCGCTACGTCCCGGTCGATCCCCGGGAACTTGGCCGCGAGCGCGCTCACGCCCTCGGCCACCGACAGGCAGTGCTCCAGCAGCCCGTGGCGGTAGGCCTGGTGGTAGTACTTGGCCGCGGGGGCCTCGTGGTACGCGGGGCCGATCAGCCGCCCGAGCAGGGCCCGCAGGTGGGGACGCTGGATCGTCTCGACGAGCGAGTCGAGGTCGGAGCACAGCTGGGGGTATGGGACCGGCGAGCCCTCCATCAGGTCGGCGAGGTCGTACTCGCCCTCGACCGCGGCGCGCATCCGGCGCACCGTCAGGCCGGCGCCGTAGCGCTCGTCCACCGAGTAGCGGCCCAGCACCCGCACGACCGCCCCGCTCGGGCAGACCGGCGCGAGCTGCTCGACCTCCTCCCAGACGACCGCCTCCATCGAGCCGGTCAGGTCCCCGAGCCGCAGCTTCAGGAAGGCCTCGCCGTTGCGCTTCTGACGCAGGCTGTGGGCCCTGACGACGAAGATCGAGTTGACCTCCTGGCCGTCCACCAGGTCGCGCACGAAGCACTTCGCGGGCATGAGGGTCGGTTGGTCCATCGGGTTCGCCACGGTAGAGCGGGACTCGGACGGGATAGGGTGCACGCCGATGCAGTCGCCCCCCGTCCGGAGCTCCTGACATGGCGGTGCTGGTGGCCGGCGGCACGGGGTTCCTGGGCTCGGCCGTGGTGCGCGAGCTGGTGGCTTCGGGCTATGCGGTCACGGCCACCTGGGTGGTGGAGGGCGAGCGCGAGCGGCTCGTCTCGGAGCCCGTCGAGCTGATCGAGGCGGACCTGTTCGACCCCGAGGCCGCCGAGGCGGCCGTCGCGTCCGTGCCCGAGCTCGAAGCCGTGGTCAACCTGGTCGGCGGCTTTGCCGACGGACCGCGCGTCCACGAGACCGATCCAAAGGAGTTCGAGCGCCTGATGCGGCTGAACGTGACGCCCCTGTTCCTCCTCGCGCGGGCGGCCATGCCGCGCCTCGTCGAGCGCGGCGGGGGCGCCTTCGTGGGCGTCTCGGCGCGCACCGCGCTGCGCCCCTACCCGGGCGCCGCCGCCTACGCCACCTCCAAGGCCGCCGTGCTCGCGCTGATCCAGGCGCTCGACGTGGAGTACCGCCGCGACGGCGTCCGCTGCAACGCGATCCTGCCCAGCGTGATCGACACGCCCGCCAACCGGGAGGCCCAGCCCGACGCCGATCACTCGAGGTGGGTGCAGCCCGAGGAGATCGCCAGGGTGGTGCGCTTCCTCGTCTCGCCGGACTCGGCGGTGTCGAGCGGCGCCGCCGTCCCCGTCTACGGCCGCGCGTAGTGATGTCAGGCGGGGGCTCGCGCCCCCGGCCCCCCGCCGATGTCTGGCCGGTAGTAGGACAGCGCCAGCCGGCCGACCTCGGCCGTCGCGCTGCCGTTCTGGATCGCGCCCAGCGGTGCCCCGAGGAACGGGATCAGGCGACCGGCGTAGCGGCGCGCCATCCGCTTGGCGAGGTACTTGACGAGGCGCCGTTGCATGCTCTCGGTGCTGCGTCCGGCGAGCGCTTTCTCCACCATCGCGTGGGCCATCGGCTTGCCCATGCCGTCGAGCGCCTGGCGCGCCTCGGCGGCCGTGGGGTAGACGCCCTGGAGGGCGAGCAGCTCGGCCGGGCGCATCGGGTGGCGCGGGTCGTAGCCGTGCGCCGCCGCGATGTAGAAGACCATCCGGCTCTGGATCCAGATCAGGGCGACCATGTCGGGCGCCGCGGTGAGCGCGCCGCCGATGCCGAGCACGCCGCCCTCGACCCGCGACAGGCGGACGTGCTTGCGAAGGGCGACGTTCGCGAGCTCGTGGGGGCTGTGGCCCGGGCCCGCCATTCGAACCCACTGCTCGGCCTGGGGCGCGAAGCGCTCGGCCGCGGCGAGCGCGATGTGCTCCGGGGCGCGCTCGGGCTCGGCGAGGACGCGCTCCCAGAGCGAGCGCGGCGGCCGGTCCATGTGCTGGATGCGATCGGTTTCGGTTGCGGCCATCGGGGGACATGAGGACCATGGCAGACAGCGTCACAACCACGCGCCACGGCATCTTCAGCGAGGAGATGAGCGGAGAGCGCGACCAGCTGATCGAGATGCTCAGGCAGGCGTACTGGATGGAGATCGAGACGGTGATGAGCTACATCGCCAACTCGATCAACCCGGACGGCGTACGCGCCCAGGAGATCATCGAGTCGCTCGAGGAGGACATCCAGGAGGAGCTCGGCCACGCGCGCCGGTTCGGCGAGCGGATCAAGGAGCTGTACGGCGTGGTCCCGGGCTCGCTCGACTTCAGCGCCGAGCAGTCCTACCTGCAGCCGCCCGACGAGCAGACCGACATCGTCCACGTGATCAAGGGCGTGATCGAGGCGGAGACCGGAGCGATCGAGCACTACAACCAGATCGTCGAGTTCTGCGACGACAAGGACCTCGTCACGCAGGACATGGTGATCGCGATCCTCCGCGACGAGGAGGGCCACCGCCGTCTGTTCGAGGGCTTCCTGCGCGAGTACAAGGCGGAGGGCCTGGCGTAGCTACCATCGTCAGGCCGTCTCGGCGAGGTAGCTCAGTCGGTAGAGCACACGACTGAAAATCGTGGTGTCCCCGGTACGATTCCGGGCCTCGCCATCCGGCCGGTCCCCGGGAAGTTGCTGGAAATCGGCGACTTCCTGGTGGAGCCGCTGGCGGAACGCCCCGGCGTCCACGACCTGGATTCAGCGCTTGGAGCTTGGAGTCCAATTCGGAGTCCAGAACCCCTCCGCGGGACGCCTGAGAAAGTGCGCTGGAGATCGTGCGGAGCCAGCCCGATCCAAGCGGTCTCGAAAACCGTTAGGCGTCGTTAGGCGTCTCGAGGGTTCGAATCCCTCCCCCTCCGCTTTCCATCGCGGTTTCTGATCTGAGTTTCTGCCGGATTTGCAGCGGATTCGCGCCGCTCAAGATTCCCG
>JBOGXS010000202.1:0-10592 GCA_050693815.1 Thermoleophilaceae bacterium
CCCTCGAGCGTGAGCGTGCGCAGCACCTCGTTGGCCCCGGCCGGGTTCTTCACGAGCAGGATCGACACGCGCCGCCCGTCCATGGGGATGGTCTCGACCCGTCCGAAGGCGCCGCCGAAGCCCTCGAGCGCCCGGCCCACCGCCTGCGCCGGCACGCCCAGCTCGAGCGCCGTGGCCACGGCCGCGATCGCGTTGTAGACGTTGTAGAGGCCGGGGAGGGGGAGGGTCAGCTCGAGGTCGCCGCGCGGCGTGCGCAGCTCGATGTGCGAGCTGCGCATGCCGTCGAGCCGGACCCGGGTGGCGGCCACCTGCGGCTCGGGCCGCTCGCGGCCGCAGCTCGGGCAGCGGTAGCGGCCCATGTGGCCGAGGTAGATCGCGTCGTAGACGTAGGCCGCGCCGCAGTTGCGGCAGTGCTTGGAGTCGGCCGCGTGCTGCATGCCGGGCAGTGCCTGGGTGTCGTCGTCGAGGCCGAAGTAGGTCACGTCGCGGCGGCCGCGGCCGAGGTCGGCCACCAGCGGGTCGTCGGCGTTCAGCACGAAGCGGGCGTGCCCGTCGAGGCGGCCCACGAGCTCGGCCCAGCGGTCGGCCAGCAGCTCCAGCTCGCCGTAGCGGTCGAGCTGGTCGCGGAACAGGTTGCAGAGCAAGAGCAGCCGGGGCTCGACCTCGTCGGCCACGCGCGGCAGCCAGGCCTCGTCGACCTCGAAGAGGCCGAGCTGGCCGCGCTCGCGGCCGGCGTCGAGCAGGGCGGTGGCCACCCCCCAGGCCATGTTCGAGCCGGCCCTGTTGTGCACGACAGGCCGGCCGGCGTCCTCGAGGCAGGCGGCGATCATCGCCGCGGTAGTCGTCTTGCCGTTGGTGGCCGACACCAGCATCGAGCCGGCCTCGAGCTCGCGGGCCATCCGGCGCAGCGAGTCGGGGGCCACACGCAGCAGGAGCCGGCCGGGGACGGTCGTGCCGCCTCCCGAGCCGACGCGGCGGCTGGCGGCCCGGGCGAGGCGCGCGATGGGACGTGCGGCGCGGTACATCAGCCCGGACCGAGGACCCGCAGGCAGCGGCGCTCCACCCGCATCGTGGCCGGCGTGGCGCCGATCGGGTCCCCGTCGGCGTAGATGACGAACGGACGGTCCGAGCTCACGTCGATCACCTCGCCCCTCAGCACCTGGGCCTGGGGCGAGTCGAGGTGCGTGCCCTTGAACACCTTGGGCAGATGGCGCAGGAAGGTGAGCTTGGACGACTCTCGCGACAGAAGGACGTCGAGCTTGCCGTCGTCGAGCTCGGCGTGGGGGAGGAGCAGCATCCCGCCGCCGTAGGCGCGCGAGTTGGCCACGGCGACGCTGTAGCCGGCGACCACGTGCAGCGTTCCGTCGACGGTCACCTCGAAGCGCGCCGGCTTCCAGGCGGCAAGGGCGCGCAGCGCGGCGTAGACGTAGACCGCGTCGCCCTTGACCAGCCTGGCCTCGTTGGCGATCCGGTTGGCGTCGGAGTCGAAGCCGAAGCTCGCGATGCCGAGGTAGGGGGTGCCGTCCACGCTGGCCACGTCCAGCAGGCGCTCGGCGCCGTTGACCGCGAGCCGCGCCGCCGCGGCGGCATCGCGCGGGATGCCGAGCACGCGGGCCAGGTCGTTGCCGCGCCCGCAGGGGATCAGCGCCACCGCGGTGTCGGTGCCCTTGAGGGCGCCGGCCAGGGGGCGCATCAGGCCGTCGCCGCCGAGCGCGACCACGGTCTCGCCGCTCTGCGCCGCCCTCGTTGCCTCCTCGGCCGCGTGCTCCATGCTGCGCGTGGTCACGGTCCGGTGCTCGACGCCCTCGCCGTCGAGCGCGGCGATCACCTCCGGCAGGGCCCGCAGCGCCCGGCCCCCGGCGGAGGCCGGGTTGGCGAGCAGCGCGAAGCGGCGGCTCAAGTCTCCGCCACAGTTGCGCGCGCCCGCTCGGCCGCGGCCAGCCCGCGCGCCTCGCCGCGCAGGTGCGGTGCCGCGTCGACCTTGCGGATCTCCGCCCGCTTCGCGAGCTCGTCACCGAGCAGGCGCTCGGCGTGCGGCTCCTCGAGGTCGTCCGGGTCGAGCACCAGCAGCACGTCCTGCTGGACGGTGTGCCACGCGTCGTCGGTCACCTTCTCCGAGGCCACGAGCAGCTGCCCGGGCCGGTGCAGCCAGTGCAGCTCGAAGAGGCCGAAGCGGTAGGCGAACAGCCGGTCGCCGTCGGAGAAGAGGAAGTTGAGGCCGCTGAAGGCGGAGCGCTCGACCGTGGTGCGGATGGCCCGGCGCAGCGAGTCGACCGGGTCCGAGGCGTCGTAGTGCGCCATGAGGAAGTTGAAGAAGGCCTCGGAGTCGGTGTCGCCGACGGGCTTCTTGACCCCGGGCTCGAGCAGGCGGGGGTAGCGCATGATCGTGCCGTTGTGGCCGAAGGAGTAGCTCCCCAGGCAGAAGGGGTGGGTATTCTGCGCGGCCAGGCCGCCCATCGTGGCTCGACGCACGTGGACGTTGAAGATGCGGCCCCTCGCGTGGGTGGCGCCGAGGAAGTCGCCGTCCGAGTGCGCCGCCTCCGGGAAGCGGACCACGTGCGGGTCGAGCCCGTCGGCGCGTTCGTAGACGGCCATGCCCCAGCCGGAGTCGTGCTCCGCCGACTGGCGGATCATGGGATTGTCGGCCTCGACCAGCTCGTGCCGGATCGAAACCGGCTCCGCCGCTACGCAGCCGAACACGCGGCACATGACGGCTCCGAAGATTACCGGCCAGGTGCAGCGGGGGTCCGGGGGCGTGAGCCCCGGTTGGGTTACCGGGGGGAGAGATCGCCGTCGGGCGCTTAGGTGGACATGGAACCGCTCACGTCGCGGCCCCCGCGAATCTGGTGGCCACGCCCGCGCAAGCTGTGCGCCCTCGAGCGCCCGGGAGGAGGGGGGCGCAGCCACCGAAGCGACCGGCGCACCGCCGAGGTCGAGTACCTGCGCGGTCGCGGCGTACGGATGTTCGTGTCGGTGATGAGGACGCGGCACAACCTGTCCGCGTACGAGGAGGCCGGGTTCGGCTGGCACCACGTGCCCGTGCCGGACACCGCCTACGGCGCGGACCAGCTCGAGGAGCTCCTGTCCCTGCTTCAGCGCGAGCTGCGCCGGCGCGGTGTGGTGGCCATACACGGCGATCGGCACACCGACTTCCCCGCGGCCGTCTGCGCCGCCCACCTGCACGACATCCGAGGCGACGATCCCGCCGCGGCGCTGGCGGCGGCCGCCGGGGCGGGCCTGACGGTCACACCGGCGGCGTGCGCGCTGGTGGGGGTGGATCCGGAGGAGGTGGAGGCGATACGCGCGGCGGCGTGAGACGCGGTGGGAGCGCGCGGTGGCGTGAGTACCGGGTTCGACGGCGCCCTGCGGCTCGGGCGTCCGGGCTCGTCGAGTTACCCCACCAAACTGGCACAGTTTCTCGACGAGCCCCACGCCCCGCCGCCCGCGCAGCCGGTCCGGCTACCCCGGCTCGCCGGGGCCGGGCCCGCTCAGCGCTCCATCAGCAGCTCGGCCAGCGTCCCGGCGATCGCCACGGGCTTCGGCTCGAAGCCGTCGAGGGCGGCGCGGTCGCTGCCGTCGCTCTGGACAAGCGCGGCATCGAGCTCGGCCGCCGCCGCGGCGGCGAGGTCCGAGCCCACCCGGTCGCCCACCACGAGCGTGCGCCCGCCTCCGAGCCGGTCGAGGGCGGTCCGGAACAGCTGCGGCTCGGGCTTTCCGACGATCTGCGCCTTGCGCCCGGTGGCGTACTCCACCGCCGCGAGCACCGAGCCGGTGCCCGGCCACAGCCCGTCCGGCTGCGGGTAGGTCGGGTCGCGCGCCGTGGCCAGGAGGTCCGCTCCGCGCAGCACGGCCTGGACGGCGAAGCGAAGGTCGTCGTAGACGAGCTCCGTGGTGCCGGCCACCACGACCACCTCGGCGCGCGAGGCGAGATCGGTGCCGTTGAGCGGCTTGAGCCCGGCGGCGGCCACGTGCCTGCGCATCGCCGCCGTGCCGATCACGAAGGCCGTGCGCCCGCTCCGGGTCTCGGCCAGCACGTGCTGCATGGCCCCGCCGACGGTGACCACGTCCCGCAGCGAGGCCCGCACGCCCACCTTCCACAGCTGCGCCACAAGGTCCTCGCCGGACTCGTACGCGTTGTTGGTCGCGAACGCGACACCCTTGCCCGCGCCGCGCAGCTCGTCGATGGCGCCGACCGCCCCGGGCGTCGGCTCGCCCCCGACCCACACGCAGCCGTCGAGGTCGAGGATGAACTGGTCGTAGCGAAGGGCCAGGGCGCTCAGCGGCACCTAGTGGTCCTGTCCGAAAGTACGGTCACGGCTCGGCGAGCGAGAACCGAGCCTGGGCGTGCACGCGAGCGCAGCCAATGCAGCGCATCGGCGAGCATCGCGGGTGCGGCCAGGCGACGGTTCGCAGCCGCCGAACGTGATCGTAATTGAGGACAGGGCCACTGGCTAGCCTACGCGCCCTTGCTCCGGCTGCTCCCAATGTCCCTTTGCGCCCTCGCGCTCGGGCTGGTGGCCTGCGGTGAGGACGAGGTGCGCGTCACCCCGGAACCCGGAGTCGACGGCCAGGTCGCCACCGAGCCTCCTCGTGACTCCGGCGTCGCGAGGAGCCCGGGTCCGAGGTGCGCAAGGGTGGAGGCTCCCCCGCCGAAGCCGGACGGAGGCGCCACCCCGCCGGAGGGCAGGCTCGATCCCGGCAAGACCTACGAGGTCGTCCTGCGGACCAGCTGCGGACCGATCAGGATCGAGCTCGGCCCGGGATTCGCTCCGAAGGCGACCGCGTCCTTTGCGCACCTGGCCAGGACGGGCTTCTACGACAACACCATCTTCCACAGGATCGTGCCCGGCTTCGTGATCCAGGGGGGCGATCCCACGGGCAACGGCACCGGCGGGCCGGGCTATTCGACTCGAGATACCGTGCCCAGCGACCTGACATACCTCGCGGGAGCGGTTGCAATGGCCAAGACCGAGGCGCAACGCCCGGGAACCGCGGGCAGCCAGTTCTTCATCGTCATCCCGACCGACTCCGGGCTGGAATCCGACTTCGCGCCGGTCGGCAGGGTAGTGCGGGGCCAGGACGTGGTCCAGGCCATCGAGCAGCTCGGCAACCGGGCCAGCGGCGAGGCCGGCACGCCGCGCCGGCCCGTCGTGCTCCACAGCGCCAGGCTCGTCGTGCGCTAGGACGGTCGCCGTGCCGCAAGCACTCGGCCCGGCCGGGTGCGTGCGGACCGACTAAATTCGGAGGCATGGCCTTCGACGTGACCGACGCGGACTTCGAGCAGCGCGTGCTCCAGCGCTCGGCCGAGCTGCCCGTGGTCGTGGATTTCTGGGCCGACTGGTGCCGTCCCTGCCACATGCTCGCGCCGGTGATCGAGCGCGCCGTAGCCGCCCGTGACGGCAAGGTCGCGCTGGCCAAGCTGGACGTCGACCGCAACCAGGCCACGGCCGCGCGCTACGGGGTGAGCGGGCTGCCCACCGTCAAGGCCTTCCGTAACGGGGGCGTGGCGAGCGAGTTCACCGGCGCCCAGCCGCCGCCGGTGGTGGAGAGCTTCGTCGCCGCCCTGGTCCCCTCGGAGGCGGACGACCTGGCCGAGAGCGGCGACGAACAGGCGCTGCGCAGGGCGCTAGAGCTCGAGCCGGGCCACCCGTCGGCGCGCCGCGAGCTGGGACGGCTCCTGCTGGCTCGCGGCGAGCCCCAGGAGGCGATCGAGCTGCTCGAGGGCACCCCGGGCGACTTCGTGGCCGCCGGCCTGGCCGCCCGGGCGCGACTATCGGACGACGAGCACCTGGCGCCCGCGTTCGAGGCCTGGGACGGAGGAGACCCCGCGACCGCGCTCGACCTCCTGCAGCAAGCACTGGCCGACCCCGAGCGTCGCGACCTCGTCCGCCGCGTGATGGTGGCGATCTTCACCGAGCTGGGCGCGGACCACCCGCTCGCGCGGGAGCACCGCCGCCGCCTCTCAGCCGCGCTGAACTGACGACGCTCCCCCCGTCGAGATCGACGCCCCGTCCGAGATCGACGCCCCGTCCGAGATCGACTGCCTGTCGAGATCGACTGTCGAGATCGACTGCCTGTCGAGATCGACTGCCTGTCGAGATCGACTGTCGAGTTACTCCGCCTGAGGCCGAGTAAGTCGACACTCGATGCGGGGGTGCCTGCTCCGTCGTGCCTACGGCGCGGGCCCGCCGGCTCTCGCCGCTCGCATCCTCGCCTGCCTGCGCCGGCCCAGCACCACGAGCACCGCGATCGCGATCACCACGAGCAGGAAGCCGAAGAACGCCGCGCTCGCGGTGCCGATGCCGCCGAACGGCAGCGTCACGAGGTTCACGACCCCGAACCCGATGGCCACGATCACGATCACCAGTGCGATCAGCAGCAGGATCCCGCGGATCCGGGCCGCCATCCCGGCGCTGGCGGGCGGGATCAGGGTCCCCATCATGCGGAGCATGAAGAGCTGGCGGCCGGAGGGCGCCTCCTGGCCGAGCTTCTGCATCGCCTCCTTGAGCTCGTCGGGGCGGCGCTCGGCGAGGGCGAGCGAGGCCTTCATCATCTGCCGCAGCGCCGGCCGCTCCTGCGGGTGGCAGCCGGCCAGCGCCTCGTTGAAGAACCTGCGTGCGGCGTTCACGTCGTAGCGTTCGGCCGCGCGCGCGCCGAGGATCGCCTTGGCGGCGACCCGGTGCTTCGACTCGCTCATCAGCTGCTCGTCGGTGCGGGTCTCGAGCTGCGGAATAGCCGCCAGCGCCCCGACCTGCATCTGCATCTTGACCTGCTTCTGCTTTGCCACCGCCGAAGGAGTGTGCCAGACGAAGGCGCTGGGTAAGAAGCGGGCATGACCATCGCGCTCATAGTCGTCGTCTGCGTCGTCCTGCTGGTCCTTGCCTTCCTGCTGCCCCGGTTTATGGCGCCGCAACGCGGCGTCGACCGGACGCTCGGCGTGGGCCAGCGCGCCGGGGGCAAGGCTCCGGGTCCGATCGGGCGTCTCTTCTCGAAGCCGTTCTCGAGCTCGCGGCGGGCGACCAACAAGAGCGCCTCCGTCGGTCGCCGCGGCCGGGGCAAGATGCCGCTCTAGGCCGGCTCTAGGCCCGCTCTAGGCCGCGCTAGGGCGCTCTAGGCCGCGTGTACTAGGGGCTCAGACCTCGAGCAGCTTCATCAGGCGTCGCGCCAGCAGCGGGCTCCCCTCGATGCGCACCCGGCGCGACGCGACGCTCGCCAGCGCGGTGCGGCCGCGCTTGACCGTCGGCGACGGCATGCCGCCGACCAGCGGCGCGGTGGCCAGCTGCACCACGTGGGGCAGAGAGCCCTGGATGACGAGGTCGGGCCGCCAGCGCCGGGCGCCGCCGTCCTCGACCAGCACGTGCTCGTCGCCGAAGTGCAGGCGCACCGGCGCGTAGTCCTCGTAGAAGCGAATCTCCACCCGACCGCGCAGCTCGCGGGCGATTCGAGGCCTCCTCGAGGCACCGCGCTCCACGAGCGCCAGCAGCCCGGCGGAGATCCCGTTGGGCGCCTGGTGGCCGAGCTTGACCTCGGGCGGGCCTGTCCGGTCTGCCGCCACCCTGGCGGTCAATCGCGGTCGTGCTCGCCGGGCTGCTCGTCGGCGTTGCCGCCCGGGAGGGCCTCGAGCTCGATCGTGCCGCCGCCGGAGTCCTCGTCCTCGGGCGCCGGCTCGCCTTCGTCCGCCGGCTCGCCCTCGTCCGCCTGCTCGCCTTCCTCCGCCTGCTCGTCCTCGTCCGCCTGCTCGTCCTCGTCCGCCTGCTCGTCCTCGTCCGCCTGCTCGTCCTCGGCGCGCTGGATCGAGGCGTCCTGGTCCATCTGCCAAGGCTGCGTGGCGTCCGGATCCTCTTCCTCCTCGACCGCCCAGGCGGCGGTGGCGTCCGGGTCCCCTTCGTCCTCGGCACCCTCCATGTCGTAGGGGACGCTCGGGTCCGACTCTTCGGCCGACGTCTGGCGGGGGGCGAGGCTGAGCGGGTGGGGGATCGGTCCGGCCTCCTCCTGGGCGGTGGTCGGCTCGGGGTAGCCCTCGGCCGCCGCCAGCGGGTCAGGGAGCTTCAGCCGGTCGAGGGCGTCGTCGGCCGTGCCGAGCACCTCGTCGGCCAGGTGACGGAGGTCCTCGATGAGGCGCTGACGCTCCTCCCACAGAAGGCGCGTGTCGGCCACGACCTGCTCGGCGTGCTCGTCCGCATCGCGCCTGACGATGTCCGCCTCCCGCTCCGCCCGCTGCAGCCGGCCGTCCGCCTGCGCGCGCGAGCGCGAGGCGATCTCGTCGGCGGTCTCGTGAGCGCGCTGGAGGATCCCGGCGGTCTGCTCGCCGAGCTCGTCGAGGGCTTTCTGCACAACTCCCTCACGCGTCTGGCGCGCCTCCAGCTCGGCCACGACGTTCCGAAGCGATTCGAGGAAGTCGTCGACCGCACGCCGGTCGTAACCGCGCACGGCCATCGGAAAGGACACGTCACGCAAACGCTCGGACGCGCGCTGACCGCGCCGGAAGCGCTGCGGCGATGGGTCGCTCGGGTGAGGATCGGCCATGGTTGGGAGTATGCCCAAGCGGCGGCGCCCTGCACCTCACGGGCCGGGCGCCGGGCTCGGGAGGGCGTCGGGTGCGTAACCGGCTATTTCCTTTTGCTCTCCATAATCGCCGTTATCGAGCATTGCGAATCCGCCGAGCACTGCGAATCCGCGAGCGGCCGGTCGTCGGCCCGTCACCCCCCGCAGGCCGCCGGGGTGGTCACCAGCGGATCCGCCGTCGGGCCGGCTCGGCCGGAGATCTTGCAGTAGGCGTAGCGGCCGGTCTCGAAGTCGACCTTCACCCGGTACGGGTAGCCGATCACGCCGCCGATGCTGACCGCGCTGCGCCCGAATTCGGATGTGACCGCCACGCACGAGTAGCGGCCGCGGCGCTGGGAGAGGCTCCGGTGCGCGGCGGCGCTCTCGCTGGTCCGGGGAAACGGCTCGCACTCGGTGCGGCGGATCGGCCCTTCGAGCGCGCCGCTGCGGACGCGACGGCGGGCGTCGGCGAGCACCGCCGCGTACAGCTCGTCCATCAGCTCGGCGCGGGCCGCCAGCCGCTCGGAGGCACTTGCTCCGGCCGGCGCAACCGAGTCCGAGCGCCGGAAGCGCGGCCGCTGCTCGGCGCGAAGCCTCCGGACGAGCTCATCCCGCCGCTCGGCCCGCTCGCGCCGCTCGGACTCGGCGCGCTCCTCCTTCGTCTCCCGGATCCCCGGCGCCAGCGCGACGCCCAGCCCGATCAGCGCGAGCAGCAGGACACCGGCGGCGACCCGGCCGCCGCGGCCCATCTTGCGCCAGGCCCAGCGCGGCAGCTCGGCGAACCCCGGGAGCGGCTCGTAGCGCTCGGGTCGCTGGCGGTCTGACTCATCCGGCATGTGACGAACCTACGCAGTATCGGCCGGCTCGACCTCCTCGTGTCCGAGAGCTACGAGGGCGTCGAGTCCGCGCCGAGCGGCGGGCTGCAAGCGCACCTGCTGCTGACGGAGCCGCTCCTCCTGGTCCTGCCCCGCGGGGACACAACTCCCGAGCTGGTCGCGCTCAGGACTCTGAGGGAAACCGCCTGGATCGCGGCCTCGTCGGCACCCAGTTCGCGGCGGTGCTCGAGCACGCCTGCCGCTCGGCGGGGTTCGGCGCGCGCGTGGTCCACCGCGCCGACGACGCCGTCCTCATCCAGAGCCTGGTCCGATCGGGCCTCGGCGTCGCACTGCTGCCGGCGCTCGCCTGCCGCGACTCCGAGCAGGTCCGCTTCGCTCGCGCCACACCGGCCCCGGCGCGCCGCCGGGTCCATGCGCTCGTCCGGGGAGGCGCCGCCAGCCGTCCGGCGCTGGCCGCCACGCTGTAGGTGCTGCAGCTGCGCGCCTCGCTGGTGGCCGACGGTCAATCGGCCGGGCGCAGTCCCGCCACGTCCAGGCCGGGATCCTCGGGCGTCAGGCCGGGCGCGTAGTCGCGCACCCAGAACGTCCCGTCCTCGAGCATCTCGTTGACCTCCGGCGCCTTCATGGTGCTCACGATCAGCACCAGGGCCGGCTCGGCGCCGCGGTTGTCGAGGCGGTGGGCCCCGTCGCGTCCGGCCGGACAGGCGACCACCTCGCCGGGCTCCAGCTCGCGCATCTCGCCGGCGCCGTCGGTGAGCGTGGGTCGTCCGGCCAGGACCAGGACCATCTCCTCGTTTGCGTGGTGCGCGTGGAGCGGAAACGTTGCCGCACCGGGCGGCAGCTCGAACAGGGAAGCGCCCAGCTCGCGCGCCCGGGCCTGGCGGCCGATGCGGGCCCGCCGCCACCTGAACGGCGGCTCGTCGCGCTCGGCGTCCCAGTCGGGGTCGAAGAGGTTGGGCATGCCGGCGAAGGCTACGCCTGCCCAGCCCGCTCGGCGGCATCGGCCGCGCGGGTCACCGGACAGCGCCCCTCGCGGTGGCCGCAGGCCTCGGCGTCGCACAGGCGGCATATGCGGCGGGCGCTCGAGCGTCCCTCGGTCAGCGCCGACAGCACCTTCTCGTGGAGACGGGCGAGCTCGGCGCGCTCGTTCGCGTCGAGCTCGGCCAGCGCGTCCTCGAGCGCGCCGGCCCGCGCGGCGACCGCACGCGCCGC
>JBOGXS010000203.1:0-5071 GCA_050693815.1 Thermoleophilaceae bacterium
GGATGCGGCCCGCGGCGCGTAGCGCCAGCGCCGCCTTGCCGGCCGCGCGCACGGCCTTCAGGGGGTTCGTGCGCGAGATTCCCTCCACGCGGATCGGGTCGAGCGGGTAGCCGGCCGCGGGCACGAGCTCCGCCTCGGCGCGCTCTCCCCCGACGAACTCGACCTCGGCCCCGCGGGCGCGCAGCGCGTCAGCGACGGCCAGCGCCGGCACGACGTGCCCGGCCGTCCCGCCCGCGGCGATCACGATCCTGGCCACGGCGTCCTCCGTCGATCGCCTCGAGCCGCGGCCGGGCAGGGGAGAACCGATCCGCGCGCACTCGGCCGAGCCGAGTGCTTGCGGCCAGGCGCCGCGCCCGCCCCCCGCCGCTGGCGGGGTGAGCCTGCGGCACACCCCGCGCGGTCGCCACGTCGAGCAGCAGGCCCATCGCGGCCATCAGCACGATCAGGTTCGTGCTGCCGTAGGAGAGGAACGGCAGCGGCACGCCGGTGAGGGGCGCCATGCCGAGCACGGCGAAGCAGTTGAGCGTCGCCTGGCACATGATCAGCGAGGTCACGCCGACGGCGAGCAGCTTGGAATGCAGGTCGCGGGCGAGCTTGGCGGCGCGCAGGCCGGCGTAGCCGATCATCCCGTAGAGCACGATCACGCCGAGGATCCCGATCAGCCCGAGCTCCTCGCCGATGATGGCCAGGATCATGTCGGTGTGGGCCTCGGGCAGGTAGAAGATCTTCTGCACGGACTCGCCCAGGCCCACCCCGAACAGGCCGCCTGATCCGATGGCGGTGAGCGCCTGCACCGCCTGGAAGCCGGAGTCGCCGGCGTCGGAGAAGGGGTCCAGGAACGAGGTGAGCCGCTCGCGCCGGTAGGGCTCCGCCAGCGAAAGCAGCAGGGCCAGCCCGGCCAGAGTCCCGAAGATGCCGCCCATCAGCCGCATCGGCGTGCCCGCGGCGAGGAGCAGGGCGCCGACCGCGAAGCAGATCGTCATCGCCGTGCCCATGTCCGGCTGCTTGAGCAGCAGCAGGAACGCCACCCCGACCACGATCAGAAGCGGCTTGACCAGGCCGCCGAGGGTCTTGGTGGCTCGCGGCCGGGCGGCCAGCACCTGCGCCGCGTAGAGCACGAGCGAGACCTTCAGGAGCTCCGAGGGCTGGAACTGGAGCGCCCCGGCGCCCAGCCACCGGGTGGCGCCGTTGACGGTCACGCCCAGCCCGGGCAGCATCACCGCGACCGTCAGGCAGAAGGACGCCACCAGCGCGACCGGCGTGACGGCCCGGATCACGCCGAGCCCGTGGCGCGACGCGACGTGCATAGCCACGAGCCCCACGAGGCCGAACATCACGTAGCGCTTGAGGTAGTGGGAGGGGTCGCCCGAGCCGCTCAGGAGCGACTCCGCCGAGCTGGCCGAGTAGACCATCACCGCGCCGCCGGCCAGCAGGCACAGCGTCGCGGTGTAGAGGATCGAGTACTCGACAGGTCGAGAGCGATCCGTGCGCGCCCGGCCGAGCCGGGCGCTTGCGGCTTTGCGGGCGGCGGCGCTCGCCATCCGGGCTTACTTCGACGCGCGCGAGCCGATTCATGCCCGCGGCAGCAGCGCCCGGAACCGGTCCCCCCGCTCCTCGTAGTCGCGGAACTGGTCGAAGCTCGCGCAGGCCGGCGACAGCAGCACCACCTCGCCGGGCCGGGTCGCCTGCGATGCCGCTCGCGTCGCGCTCTCGAGGTCGCCGCAGCTGCGCAGCGGCACGCCGGCCGGCTCGAGGTCGGCGGCCAGCCGGACGGCGGCCTCGCCGATCAGGTAGCAGGCGCGGCAGCGGGCCGCGACCGCCTCGCGCAGCCCCTCGAACCCGCCGCCCTTGAGGCTGCCGCCGAGGATCGCGTGCACCCCGCCGTCGAACGACTCGATCCCCCGCACCGCGCTCGACACGTTCGTCGCCTTCGAGTCGTTCACGTACAGCACGCCGCCCACGGTTCCCACCTCCTCCAGCCGGTGCGGCACGCCGGCGAAGCCGCGCAGCGCCTCCGCCACGGCCTCGGCCGGGACCCCGGAGGCCAGCGCCGCGGCGGACGCTCCCATCGCGTTCTCGAGGTTGTGCGCCCCGCGCAGGCGAATCTCGCCGGGCTCCAGCGGGAGCTCCCCGGGGTCGCCGAACGCCACCCGCCGCCCCTCGCCCGGCAGCTCCATCCCCGCCGGCGCCACCGCCTGGTCCTCGGGACGCTGGTTGGCGAACAGGAGCAGCTTCGCGTCACGGTAGGCCTCGAAGCTTCCGTGCCGGTCGAGGTGGTCCTCGCTCAGGTTGAGGAGCAGGGCGGTGTCGGGGCGCAGCCGATCCGAGTCCTCGGCCTGGAAGCTCGACACCTCGCACACCACGGTGGCCTCCGGCTCGAGCGCCCCGACCAGGGAGGCCAGCGGCGTGCCCACGTTGCCCGCCACGGCCACGGGCAGGCCGGCGGCGCGCCAGATCGCGCCGAGCAGCTCGGTCGTGGTGGTCTTGCCGTTGGTACCCGTGACCGCGACGAGCCGGTTGGGCAGCAGCCGCCAGGCCAGCTCGAGCTCGCCCAGGACCGGCAGGCCGCGCTCGCGCGCCGCGGCGATGGCGGGCGCCTCATGGGGCACGCCGGGGCTCTTTACCACGCACGCCACACGGTCGAGCAGCTCCACGCCGTCCACGC
Source organism: Thermoleophilaceae bacterium (assembly GCA_050693815.1). Lineage (GTDB taxonomy): Bacteria > Actinomycetota > Thermoleophilia > Solirubrobacterales > Thermoleophilaceae > JACVRW01. The sequence continues at coordinate 2,666 of JBOGXS010000203.1, forward strand.
CGAGGTGCGCCTGGAGTCCCGCCGGCACCTCGGGCCGGCCCGAGTCCGTGCCCGTCACCTCGCCGTGGGGCCGCAGCATGCGCGCCGCCGCCAGGCCGGAGCGCGCCAGCCCGACGATCAGGTACGGGCCGTCCGGCAGCGGCGGCCGGCTCACGGAAGCGACTGCTGGTAGAGCGTGAATCCGATCGCCGCGCAGATCGCGGCCACGATCCAGAAGCGGAGGATGATCTTCGTCTCCGACCAGCCGGCCAGCTCGAAGTGGTGGTGGATCGGGGCCATCAGGAGCACGCGCTTGCGAAAGCGCTGGAAGGCGAACACCTGGACCGCCACCGACAGCGCCTCGATCACGAAGATCCCGCCGATCACGATCAGCAGCACCTCGGTCTGGGTGATCACCGCCAGCCCGGCGATCGCCCCGCCCAGGCCGAGCGCGCCGGTGTCGCCCATGAACACCGAGGCCGGGAACGAGTTGAACCACAGGAAGCCCACGCTGGCGCCGATAAGGCACGCGCACAGCAGCGCCAGGTCGAGCTGGACGTCACCGCCGGCGATGAACGTCATCGCGGTGAAGGCGAGGAAGACGATCGCGCAGCAGCCCGCGGCCAGCCCGTCGAGCCCGTCGGTGAGGTTCACGCCGTTGGTCGCTCCGGCCAGGACCAGGAAGATCAGCACCGGATAGCCGAGCCCGAGGTCGACCGAGGCGTCGATCACCCGGAGCTGAAGCGTGTCCTGGGTCTCCACGTACTCGGTGACCACGAGCCAGAGGCCGATCGCCACCAGCGCCTGCACCAGCAGCTTGGCCCGCCCCGAGATCCCTAGCGAGCGCCGCTTGCGCAGCTTGATCATGTCGTCGGCGAAGCCGAGCGCGGCCATCGCCAGCGACGTGCCCAGCACCGCCAGGCTGGCGGCGTAGTACTCGGACAGGATCAGGAAGGGGACGACGACGGCCAGGACGATCGCCAGGCCGCCCATAGTGGGCGTGCCCGCCTTGCCGTGGTGTCCGGCGGGGCCCTCCTCGCGGATGTGCTGGCCGAACTCCTTGATGCGCAGGTACTCGATGAAGCGGGGGCCGAGGAACACGCAGATGAGCAGGGAGGCCATGCCCCCGATGAGGATCTCGCCCAGCATGGCTCGCTAGGAGCTCCCCAGCACCCGCTCGAGCCCGACGGAGCGCGACCCCTTGATGAGCACGCGGTCGCCCGGGCGGGCCAGCCGCTCGAGCAGCGCCCCGGCCTCCTCCGGCGTTTCGACCGCGTGGACCTCGCCGTGGAACTCCTCCGCGTAGGCCACCGACGGCTCGCCCACCGCCACCAGCACGTCGATGCCGAGCGCCCCGGCGTGGGCGCCGATCTCGCGGTGGTAGCGGTCGGAGTCCGGGCCGAGCTCCGCCATCGTCCCGAGCACGGCGATTCGCCGCTCGGCGCCGCTCGCATCCAGGTGGTCCAGTGCCGCCCGCATCGACATCGGGTTGGCGTTGTAGCAGTCGTTCACCACTGTCACGCCGCCGGGCAGCTCGACGAGCTCGCCCCGCATCGAGGAGAAGCGGACGTCCAGGCGCCCGCCCACCGGCACCCCGAGCGACCGCGCTGCGGCCACCGCGGCGAGCGTGTTGAGCAGGTTGTGCGGCTCGGAGTAGGGCAGCTCGAGCTCCACGATCTCCTCGCGGGCCTCGATCTCGGCGCGGCCGCCGTCGAACGCCAGCAGGCCCACCTGTCCGCCGGGGCCGAACGTCCAGGTGTCGAGCTCGCCCTCGCGCAGGTGGGCCTCGAGCAGCGGCTCGCCGGCCGGCACCACGCAGGCGGCGCCGGGACGCAGGTCGCGGATCAGCTCGGCCTTGGCCGCGGCCACCCGCTCGACCGTGCCCAGCAGCTCCAGGTGCACCGGGCCGACGTTCACGATCACCCCCACGTCCGGCTCCGCCACCGCCGCGAGCTCGGCGATCTGGCCCTCGCCGCGCATGGCCATCTCGAGCACGAGCGCCTCGGTGCCACGGCCGGCCTCCAGGATCGTGAGCGGCAGCCCGATCTCCGTGTTCCAGTTCTCGCGGCTCGCGTGAGTGGCGAGGCGCGCGCCCAGCAGGGCGGCCAGGATGTCCTTGGTCGACGTCTTGCCGGTGGAGCCGGTCACGCCGGCCACGTGGGCCCCCAGCTCCCGGCGCCAGGCGCGGGCGAGCGAGTGGAGCGCGTCGAGCGGCCGATCCACGGCTATCACCGCGGCGGCGCTGCACGCGGAGTGGCCCACCGCGGACTCGGCGGCACGGAGGGCGGCCTCGCGGCGGCCGCGATCGACGATCGCACCCCAGGCACCGGCCTCGAAGGCGGCCGCGGCGAACTCGCCCCCGTCGGCGGCGGCGCCGGGAAGGCCCACGAACAGGTCCCCGGGCCGGATCGCGCGGGAGTCGACCAC
>JBOGXS010000204.1:0-7705 GCA_050693815.1 Thermoleophilaceae bacterium
GACAAGAGGACCACGCGCCATCCAGGGCGTGCCATTGTCGAGGGGAATGCTGGCGACCAGCGACGTACCGGCCCCGGGCGGGCTTGTGATCGTGAGCCGGCCTCCGAGTGCCTCGACGCGGTCGGCGAGCCCGATCAGCCCCGAGCCCTGCGCCGGGTCTGCTCCGCCGACCCCGTCGTCGCGGATAGAGATCCGCACACAATCGTCCAGCGTGTCGATGTCGATGTGCACGATGGACGCCTTCGCGTACTTGGCGACGTTGGTCAGTGCCTCGGAGAGGACGAAGTAGGCGGCCAGCTCGACCTGCTCGGGGAGCTCTTGCGCGGGCAGCTCGCCCACCTCGACTGGCAGCGGAGCGCGGTGAGCGAGTGCCTCGACGGCCGCCCCGAGGCCGCGATCGGACAGCACCGTCGGGTGGATCCCACGCGCCAGCTCGCGTATCTCCTTGAGCGCCTCGTCGAGCTCCTGACGCGAGCGGTCCAGCAGGCGCCCGGCCTCCCCGGCGTCCGGGCCCAGCTTCTCGCGGACCATCCGGAGGGTGAGCGCCAGCGAGACGAGCCGCTGCTGGGCGCCGTCGTGGAGGTCACGCTCCAGCCGCCGGCGTTCCCGCAAGCCGAGCATGCTCACCGTCTCGACCACCGAGTTCATCCCTGCACGCGACCGTGGGCGTCGATGATCAGCTGGCTCGCCCCGCGTGCGCCCAACTCCTCGAACCCGGGGCGGGGGTCTGGACTCCCTGCGCCGGTGCGGGCGTCGCGGCCAGAAGCCACGCGCGAAAGAGCCGTGTGAGCGCCGGCAAGACGACCCACGTCAGCGCGTTGACCATCAGCACGCTGATCAGCAGCGTGCGGAGCACGAGCGGCCAGCCCGCCATCGTCGGGCCGAGCAGCCAGAGGATCAGCGTGATCACCCCGTAGGCGCCGGCCCAGGTGACGAGGGCGAGCTTGTAACGGAGCGGGGCGGCGGGCGGTGTGTGCTGAGCGGTGCGGTTCGACATCGGGGCCTCCTAGGTCCACATCAGGCCGTCGAGTCGAGCCACTGCTCGAACGTCGGGCCGGCGAGGACGGCGTCGGGGCCGGGCAGCAGGGCGCCCGATGCGTAGAGGGCCTGTTCGGGGTCGTCCGGGTCGCTCACGGCCTCGATCCGGACCGAGTCACCCCGTCGGGCGGCGACCAGCTTCGCCACGTCGACGAGGCTCTCCTCCCGCGGGCCGGCGATCTCCGGGATCGCGGTCTCCGCTGCGGGCGCCGATCCGTTGGCTAGATCGGCGAGCGCCTCCGCGACGGTCCTCGCGGCGACCAGCTGGGTGCGCATCTGCGGCACGTAGATGACGTCTGCCTGCCGGCCCCACTCGAGGAACAGCGGTACGAACTCGTGAAACTGCGACGCTCGGAGGATGCTGACCGGGATCGGGCCCGACTGCATGGCCTGCTCGTGGGGGATCTTCGACGCGATGTAGCCGGTGGTGGCCCTGTCGGCCCCGATGATCGACACCACCACGATCCGCTGGACGCCGGCCCGCTCGCCCTCCTCCTGGAGGTTGTGCGACGAGGCGATGAAGAACTCCGTGGCCGGCTCCTGCTCGTTCGACGGGTACGAGGCCGCGTCGACGATGCAATCCACGCCAGCCAGAGCCTCCCTCAGACCCTCGCCGGTGACCACGTCCACCCCCGTCGATCGGGACATCCGGACGACGTCGTGGCCGGCCGCTTCGAGTACCTCGACGGTATGGCGACCGACCCTTCCGGTCGCTCCGGCCACCGCAATCTTCCTGCGCTCTTGCATCAGTGATCTCCTTGGTTCGTCGAACGGGTTCAACAAGACGACGAACGGCAGACGCGCGAGGGGACAGTTCTAGGGCGCGGAGGGGGCGGTGCCGCCGACCTCCTGGATTCGGCCCCGCAGAAAGCGGCGCTCGGGTTCGGCTGTCGCCAGCTCCAGCGCCCGCTCGAATGCGGCACGGGCCTCGTCGAGTCGGTCCAACCGGCGCAGGAGCTCGGCGCGGGTAGAGTGGAAGTACTGGTAGCCGTCGAGGCCGAGCCCCTCGAGGAGCGCGAGCCCTGCCGCCGGCCCGTCCGCCTCGGCGACCGCGATCGCGCGGTTCACCTCGACGACCGGTGAGCCCGTCAGCAGCGCGAGCTCGGCGTACAGAGCGGCGATCTCGGTCCAGTCAAATGGATCGTCGGTGTGAAGCGCCGCGATGGCGGCCTGGATCACGTACGAGCCGCGGCCCCTCAGCGCGAGCGCCAAGTCGAGCACCTCGCGCCCGCGCGCGATCTGCGCCTCGTTCCAGCGCGAACGGTCCTGGTCGGGGAGCAGCACGAGCTCGCCGTTCTCGAAGCGGGCGTCGCGGCGCGCGTCCGTGATCAGCATCAACGCGAGCAGACCTTGCACCTCGGGCTCGTCGGGCATCAACTCGGCGAGGGCGCTGCCGAGACGAATCGCCTCCGATGCCAGGTCCACGCGGCCTCCGTATCCCTCGTTGAAGATCAGGTAGACGACGCCGAGCACCGCGGCCAGCCGGTCGGGCAGGAGGTGGTCGGGCGGCACGCTGAACGGGATCCCGGCCTCCTTGATCTTCCGCTTCGCGCGCGACAGCCGCCGCTTCATCGTCTCGGGCTCGACGAGGAAGGCACGGGCGATCTGTTCGGTCGTGAGCCCGCCCAGCGCTCGCAGCGTCAGCGCCACCTGCGCCTCGAGCGCAAGCGCCGGATGGCAGCACGTGAAGATCAGCTCGAGCCGCTCGTCCGGAAACGACGTCTCTTCAACCTCGGGTTCCTCCATCGTGGTCTTTACCGTCTCCTGTGCCTCGAGCAGCTTCGTCTTCTCGGCGAGCGTGGCATCGCGTCGCATGCGGTCGATCGCGCGGTTGCGAGCGGTGATCGTCAGCCATGCGCCCGGGTTGGGCGGCATACCGGCGCGTGGCCAGCGCTCCGCCGCGGCCGCGAATGCCTCCTGCGTCGCTTCCTCCGCCAGATCGAAGTCGCCGAACTGGCCGACGAGCGTCGCGAGGACGCGGCCCCACTCAGCGCGGAAGACCTCGTCGACCAGCGCGCCTATCGCTCCACGATTGGACGCACCTCAACGGCGCCGCCCATGCGGGCCGCCGGAACACGCGCCGCAAGGGCCGTCGCCTCGTCGAGGTCGTCCGCCTCGAGCAGGAAGAAGCCCCCGAGGTACTCCTTGGCATCGACGAACGGGCCGTCGCTCAGAAGCGCCTCGCCGTTCTGCACGCGCACGGTCGTCGCCGACTCCGTGCCCTGCAACTGCATACCGTCGAGAACACCGGGTTCATCCAAGATCGCCTCGTACTCGCCGACGACCGACCTGAGCTGGTCTTCCGGCAAGTCACGGAACTCCGACGAGGCGTAGTTCAACAGCGCGTACTTCATCGCTCCCTCCTAGCGAAAGTGGTCTACACCCTACGACGAACGGGCCGCCCCCGAGGGGACAGCGACCCGCAGCAGCGACAGCCACCCGCCGGCGTGCTCGTGACCCCGCTTGTGCAGGGCCTGCAGAACCCAGCCGTCGGCGCGGAGACGGCCCTCCGTATCGCCCTCTGGAAGCCCGTGCCGAAGCCCGCTCCCACGCGACCAGCAACGTCGCGGGGTCGAAGACCAGGTTGAACAAGTCGCCGAAACGGGCCTGCTCGTCCTGGGCCGCCCCAACGGTGCAGCTTGGTCTGCCATCCCAGTACCCGTTGCTCGGCCGCGTGGGCCGGCATTGGCGCGGGCGTATTCACGCCCGACCTCCCGAACGGCTTCTCATGCTGCGGTCCTGCTGTCCGCCTTCGAGGTGGCAGCGGGAGGCGACCGGTGCCGCTGGTCGCTCAAGGCCCCAAGGGCCGGAAGCCTCCCGCCGACCCTACTTCGGCGGCGCCGATTCCCGACGGAACTTCCGGCCGCGCGTACTAGGAGGCGCTGGCCGGCGTGTCAGTTTGGGTCGCCAGGTCGCGGTTCTCGGGCACGAACTTGCTTGCCGTGAACGTCGCGCCTTGCGGGTCGGCGATGACCGCCGTCCGGACCCACGGGGCGTCGAACGGTGGGACGACCACCTTGCCGCCGAGCTCGGTTGCTTTGTCCGCGATCGCATCCGCATCGTCGACCGCGAACGTCACGCCCCAGTGCGGGGGAACGTCCGGCCGGTCGTCCGCGATCGGGACGAGCGACGCGACGACGTCCTCGAAGCCCTCGGGGCCGCCTGCCTCGGCCATCTGCTTGCGGAGGTCGGGATTGTCGCGCTCCAGGTAGTCGCCGTAGCCGGGCAGCGTCCACAGCTGAAAGCCGCCCTCCAGCTCGAGCGTCTGCCAGCCGAACACCGAGCCGTAGAAGGACTTCGCGCCGTCGGCGTCCCGGGTGTTGAGGTCGTTGAAGATCAGGCTGCCGTGCTCGTTGACGATTCGCGCGCCCTTGTTCTCCTTCGCCTGCCAGATGCGGAACGCCGCTCCCTCGGGATCGGTGAACACGGCCATCCGGCCGGCGTCCATGACGTCGAGCGGCTCCGTCACGACGCTGCCGCCGGAATCACGGACCTTGGACGCGGTCTCGTCCGCGCTCTCGACCCAGACGTAGGTGTTCCACATCGCCGCAGGCGGCGCTGGCTCGGGGACCGATCCGACGGCGGCGACGTCGCCGCCTCGGATACGGGCGCTGAAGTACTTGCGCTCCGATCCCGGCGGCATCACGTCCTCGAACTCCCATCCGAAGAGGTCGCTGTAGAAGGCGACGGCAGCCTCGGGCTCGGGCTGGCTCGTATCGACCGCGCAGGGGACGCCGGGGATGTATCCGTCTCGTTCGGGCATCGCTGCTCCCTTCCAGTTGTTGATAGGTCGGCGCACCCTATCGATGATTTAGGTCAGGATCTGTCCTCAATTTCCGCGACGATGAAATCGACGTGACCGAGACCTCGAGCCGACTGTTGGAGCTGCTCGCGCTGCTCCAAGCCCGCCGCGACTGGCCCGGCGTCGAGCTCGCCGACCGGCTGGCGGTGTCCGGCCGGACGCTCCGCCGAGACGTCGAGAGGCTTCGCCACCTCGGTTACCCGGTGGAGTCGATGACTGGGCCCGCTGGCGGCTACCGGCTTCGCGCGGGAACCGCGATGCCGCCGCTGCTGCTCGACGACGAGGAGGCGATTGCGATCGCGGTCGGCCTCCGCACCGCCGCCCGCGCCTCGGTAACCGGAATCGAGGAGACCGCGGTGCGAGCGCTTGTCAAGCTCGAGCAGGTCCTGCCCACGCACCTGCGCCGCCGCGTCAGGGCGCTTGGATCGGCGACGCTCACGCTTCCTGCCGGCGGCCCAACCGTCGACCCGCAGCATCTGACCGTAATCGCCGCGGCCTGCCGCGACTCCGCGTGTCTGCGTTTTTCCTACCGCAGCCGGGACGGCACCGACAGCCGCCGCGAGGTCGAGCCCCACACCCTCGTCAACCTCGGACGCCGCTGGTATCTCGTCGCCTGGGACCGCCGCCGCGAGGACTGGCGCACCTTCCGCGTCGACAGGCTGGAACGGCCGGCTTCGAGCGGCGTCGGCTTCACGCCCCGCAAGCTGCCGGCGAAGGACGCGGCCGCGTACGTCGAGCAGAGCATCACCGCGGCTCCGAACCGCTTCGAGGCGCGAGTCACGCTGCACGCCGCCGCCGACGAGATCGCGAGCCGGGTCCCGGCCTACTGGGGCACGATCGAGCCGATCGACGCGCACACGTGCCAGTACCGCACCGGCGACGACAACCTCGGATGGCTGGCGGTGCGCATCGCGATGCTCGGCGTCGACTTCGAGGTGCATGAGCCGCCCGAGCTGGTCGAGCATCTGCGCGCCCTGGCGGAGCGCCTCGAGCGCGCGGTGCGACCGCGGTCAGCGTCGTGAGGGTGCTCCTGCTGTTCCCGCTGGCGAAAGTCGCCGTGAGAGGATGTCGAGAATCGCCCGGCGGCTTCGACTTATCGGTGAGGGCGCCAAAGCTTGGATCGAGCGGACCGCTCCCAGGCTGACAACGAGGGCGATTCCGTCGTTCCTGCGCGCGCTGCGGCTTCGCGGCTGGAGCGAGGGCGAACTCGCGGAACGCGTCGCACCTTACCTGCCCGACCCGAGGTAGCGCGCTTCCGATTTACGCAGAAGTCACCGTCCTCGCTTGGTTCAGCCCTTCGGCGGCAGGGAACGCGCGTAGCTGACGCCGCGCTGGACCCAGGGCTCGAGTTGATGCTTGGTCCGCACGCCGTCGGCAGCAACACGCACCCAGCCGTCGAGCGAGCGTCCGCGCATCTCGAGCGGGCGAACGCCGGGCTTTGCGAGCAGGGCGTCAGTCTCCTCGGGGTCGACACGAACCCGATCTCGTCGCCGTCGAGCTCACGATAAGGCGCGCGACTGGTTCACGCGCATGGGGGGTCGCAGTGGTCCCGATCCAGCTCGAGCCCGCGGGCTGACGAATCTAGCGCCGTTCGCGCAGCAGCGCCTCCAGGTCGGCCAACGGCCCCAGGTGGCGCAGCTTGTCCGGGTTGACGATCGAGCTCACGCCCTGGATCTGGCCCTCGGCGACGTCGAGGGACATCACGCTGATCAGCCTGTCCTCGCGGTCGAAGAACAGCGCACCCGGTTGCCCGTTTACCTCTTCGCGGCGCGAGGTGATGCCGAAGCGGGTGCGGGCGCGCAGGTTCGCCTTCAGCGTGCGCGCCACCCTGGTGCGGCCGTGGACCGCATGTGCGAGGGCGGGCGCCTTGCCGCCGCCGTCGCCGCGGAGCACCACGTCGTGGGCCAGCAGCTCCTCCAGCCCTTCGAGGTCGCCCTCCTCGGCGGCCGCGAAGAAGCGGGTCGCGAGCTGCTCCCGTTGCTCGCGCGAGGCCTCGAACCGGGGGCGCCGCTGCTCCACGTGGCGGCGGGCCCGTGTGGCGAGCTGGCGGGCGTTCTGCTCGCTCGTGCCGACGATCTCCGCGATCCGGTTGTAGGGCTCGTCGAACACCTCGCGCAGCAGGAACGCGGCGCGCTGCTCGGGCGACAGGCTCTCGAGCACGACGAGGAAGGCGAGCGACAGCGAGTCCGCCATCTCGGCCTTGCGGGCGGGATCGTCGTCGGCGCTCGCCACGAGCGGCTCCGGCAGCCATTCGCCGACGTAGGTCTCGCGCCGGATCCGCGCCGAGCGGAGCTGGTCGAGCGAGAGCCGCGAGACCACCGTCGACAGGTAGGCGCGCGGCGACTCGATCCGCTCGCCGTCCTGGCGCGCGCGGTGGAGGCGGAGGAACGCCTCCTGCATCACGTCCTCCGCGTCGCTTACGCTGCCGAGCATCCGGTAGGCGATCGCGAACGCCGACCGGCGCAGCTCGTCGAACTCCTCGGTCATCGCTCAGCCTAGTCCCTGCGCGAAGCCCTGCCGCCAGCTCGGATAGCGGAGCTGCCAGCCCAGCTCGCGCTTCGCCTTCTCGTTCGAGGCACCCTGCGCCTCGGTCATCATGAGCGTTGCCATCTCACCGGCCGCCAGCCGCCCCAGCCAGCGTGGGATGCGTCTTGGTGGCTTGGCACCCAGCGCGCTCGCCAGCGCCGGCAGCCACTCCCGCACCGGCGCCGGGTCATCGTCGACGACGTTGTAGATTCCCGCCCGGCCGCGCTCGACGGCGGCGGCGGTCGCCGCCGCGGCGTCTTCGATGTGGACGTACGACCAGACGCCACCGCCGTCGCCGACGATCGGGAACCGACGCTCGCGGATCGGCCCGGCCATCAC
>JBOGXS010000205.1:0-11118 GCA_050693815.1 Thermoleophilaceae bacterium
CTCGAGATCTTCGAGACGATCGAGTACGACCGCACCGTGCTCGAGCAGCGCTTTCGCGAGATGGCATTCCTCACGAAGGGCCTCAAGATCGACTTCCGCGACGAGCGCGGCGAGCGCTTCGAGACGAGCTTCCAGTACGACGGCGGCATCGTCGACTTCGTCAAGTACCTGCACGGGCAGGGCACCCGCGAGCCGCTGCACAAGAAGATCGTGTACCTCGAAGGCGAGAGTGAGATCGGCGAGGTCGAGGTCGCCCTGCAGTGGAACAACTCCTACCAGGAGGCGCTGCTCTCCTTCGCCAACAACATCAACACGCACGAGGGCGGCACGCACCTGTCGGGCTTCCGCTCGGCGCTGACCGGCACGATCAATCGATATGCGCGCCAGGTCGGCGAGCTCAAGGAGAAGGACCCCAACCTCCAGGGCGAGGACGTGCGCGAGGGCCTCACCGCGATCATCTCGGTGAAGATCCGCGAGCCCCAGTTCGAGGGGCAGACCAAGACCAAGCTGGGCAACCCGCCGGTCGAGGGCTTCGTCCAGGCCGCGGTCAACAAGGGGCTGGCCGAGTTCCTCGAGGAGAACCCGTCAGAGGCGCGCACGGTCATCCGCAAGGCCGTGGACGCCGCCCGCGCCCGCGACGCCGCCCGCAAGGCGCGCGACCTGACCCGGCGCAAGTCCGCGCTCGAGAACTCGACGCTGCCCGGCAAGCTCGCCGACTGCTCGGTGCGGGATCCCGCGTTGGCCGAGATCTTCATCGTCGAGGGCGACTCCGCCGGCGGCTCGGCCAAGCAGGGCCGCGATCGCAACACGCAGGCGATCCTGCCCCTGCGCGGCAAGATCATCAACGTCGAGAAGAACCGGATCGACAAGGTCCTCTCGAACAAGGAGATCCAGGCGCTGATCACGGCGATCGGCACGGGCATCCGAGAGGAGTTCGACCTGGACAAGGCGCGCTACCACAAGGTCGTGGTGATGAGCGTCGACGGCGAGGAGCACGTGCTGGTGCGCGACGCGGCCGGCACGCGGATGACGAAGATCGGCCCCTTCATCGACGCCGCCCTCGCCGCCTACGACAAGGACGTCGACGGTTACACCAAGGTCGTACGCGAAGACCTCGGCGAAGTTCTCTGCATCGGTTGGGAGACCAACAAGGCGCGCTTCCGGCCGCTCAAGGGCGTCATCCGCCACCCGATCGAGGAGCCGCTCTCCGAGGTCACGACGGCCTACGGCCGCTCGGTGCGGGTGACCGCGAGCCACAGCATCTTCGTCCACGAGGATGGCGAGATCCGCAAGAAGAAGGGCGATGAGCTCGAGGTGGGCGATCTGGTCGTGGCTCCCCGCCGTATTCGGCTGCCCGAAGATGCGCCCGACCGGATCGACCTGCTGCGAGAGCTTCACCGGGCACCCGAGGCGGCCGACCAGGTATGGGTCCGAGGACCGGCCGTGGAGGAGTGGTTCAAGGACAGGGTGCTCCGCGAGCACGCTGACAACGAGGAGCTCACGGCACAGCGCGTGGCCGCTCCGCCGGAGGTGCGCCTGGAGCTCGCGGCGATGCGCCGGGCGAAGGGCATCACCAACCGCGAGCTGTGTGCGGCGGTCGGCATCAAGCAGCCCGTGACCTTCTACGGGTGGGAGAAGGGCAAGTCGAACCCGACGCTGCCGAAGTGGCGCGCCTACGTCAGCGCGGTTGGGGGCATCCCTGCCGAGTTCGAAGGACGGGTGACGATTCGAGAGAACCGCCTGACGCAAACATGGACCACCCAGTACCGTGGCGCTCCGCGCAACCGAGTCCGCCCTTACGTGCGGCTCTCCGATCTGCCGCGCGAGGACCTCGAGTGGTTCGACGACCGCGAGGACCTCGAGCTGACACCGGAGCACTACGCCGCGGACGGCGTCCCTCGCTACGTCGACGTGACGTCCGAGCTGATGGCGACGCTCGGCTTCTACCTCGCCGAGGGATCGGGGAGCGCCCGAGGCGGCATCCGTTTCACGATCGGCCGACGCAACGCGCCCCTGGTCGGGGAGATGCGCGAGGCCCTGGAGACCGTCTTCGGCCTCGGCGCGAGCTACTACCTGGACCGGAAACGCGGTGTCGGCGAGCTGCGCCTCGTGAACAGAGTCGCCGCTCTCGTCTGGGGGCACGTGTTCGGCTTCGCCGGCGCGACGGCGATCACGAAGCGCGTGCCGGATATCGTGTTCCGCGTCCGGCCGGAGTTGCGCTTGGAGTTTCTGCGCGGGTACTTCCTCGGCGACGGCTGCGTCACGACAGCGGGCGCCGTGGTCACAACCTCCTCGCGGGACATCGCCAGCGGGGTCCACTACCTGCTCTCCTCCTACGGCGTCGTTGCGTCAATCAGCAGTCAGGAGCCCGGACGGGAGGTCAGCGCGCCGCAGGGCAAGATCCGGACGGTCAACCGGTACTGGAGGATCAGCGTCTGCGATCGGGATGACCTGTGGGAGATCCGGCGGGTTTGGAGCGATCACGTCCGGGCGGTGCAGCTCTCGGATCGACTGGACTCGTCCTCGCAGCCGCGGCGCCGGCTGTTCAAGGAGCTCGGCAACGACCTCATCGGCTTGCCCGTCCGGTCGGTGAAGCCGGCCGCATCCTCGAGTGGGCAGGTGTACGACTTCTCGGTGTGGGACGACGAGAATTTCGTCGCCGGGATGGGCGGCATCGCTTGCCGAAACACGGACGCGGACGTCGACGGCTCGCACATCCGCACCCTCGTCCTGACCTTCCTCTACCGCGAGATGCCGGAGCTGATCGACGCCGGGTACGTCTACATCGCCAAGCCGCCGCTCTACAAGATCAAGTCGGGCAAGCGGGACGTGTACATCGAGAAGGAGTCCGAGCTCGAGGAGGTCCTGCTGCGCGACAAGCTCGAGAAGATGCAGGTCACCGACCGCGAGCGGCACGAGTTCGGCCTCACCCAGGCGCGCTGGCTGCGCTACGGCCGGCTGCTCAAGCAGTACGAGGGCTGGGCGTCGGCGCTGCGGGCCAACTTCGGCCACGACACCATCACGTTCCTCGAGGAGTCGACGATCCTCGACGAGGGGGCGGTCGATCCCGACGCGGTGATCGCGCTGCTCGAGGGCGACGACCCCGAGGGCGAGCCGTACACGACCGCGCTGGTCTCCCAGGACGAGTCCGAGCTGGTGGCGCGGGTGGTCGAGCGCAAGACGGGCACGGCCCAGACATACCGGCTGCCGCGCGCGCTGTTCGCCACATCCGAGTACGCCGGCTTCGTGAAGGTCCACAAGGAGCTCGAGGCGCTGGCGGGCACCCCACCCTTCGACGTGGTGCTCGGCAAGCGCGACGCCGTGGCGCTGTCGTTCGAGGAGCTGCGCATCAAGGTGTTGGAGGTCGCCCGCGACGGCGTGCCGCTCCAGCGCTTCAAGGGGCTGGGCGAGATGAACGCCGACCAGCTCTTCGAGACCACCATGGACCCGGAGAAGCGCACGCTGCAGCTGGTGACGATCGACGACGCCAGCGCGGTCGACCAGGTCTTCTCGATGCTGATGGGGGACGCGGTGGAGCCGCGGCGGGAGTTCATCGAGGAGCACGCCCGCGAAGTCACCAACCTGGACGTCTAGAGGGGGCGTCGCCGAATGTCCATCGAGCAGCTGACCGGCGGGAACATCGAGCCGCGCGGGCTCGAGGAGGAGATGCGCTCCTCCTACCTCGACTATGCCATGAGCGTGATCGTTGGCCGCGCGCTGCCCGACGTGCGCGACGGGCTGAAGCCGGTCCACCGCCGCGTGCTGTTCTCGATGCACGAGGCCGGCCTGCAGCCGAACCGCCCCTTCCGCAAGTCCTCCCGCGTGGTGGGCGACGTGATGGGCCAGTTCCATCCCCATGGCGACGCCGCGATCTACGACACCCTCGTCCGGCTGGGCCAGGACTTCGCAATGCGCTACCCGCTGGTGGAGCCGCAGGGCAACTTCGGGTCGATCGACAACGACCCGCCGGCGGCCATGCGGTACTGCGTCACGGGGGACACGCGGGTGGCCACCCCGGCGGGAACCGTGCGCATCGACTCGATCGTCCCCGACGCCGAGCCGGAGTCGGACAACGAGCTGGATCTGGAGGTCCTCGACCGGCTCGGCCGCCCGGTGCACGCGTCGAAGCTGTTCCACTCGGGCGGCCACCCGACCCTGAGGCTCCGGACGAGAGAGGGTCACGAGCTCACCGGGACACACAACCATCCGGTGCTCTGCATCGTGCCGGTGGCCGGCGTCCCGATGTTGCTCTGGAAGCTGCTCGAGGAGCTGCGGCCCGGCGACCGCGTGGCGATGGCGCGGATGCCGCGCGACGGCGACGAGGCGCTCGGCGAGCGTGACTACGAGAAGGGCGAGCTGAAGGTGGTGATCTCGAATCGCCGCGACGCCCGCTTATTCGCCGAGCGGGCCGGCTTTCTCGGCGCCAAGCAGCGCAAGCTGGAGCGCGCGCTGGTCGAGATCCCTGAGACCAGCCGAGCGCTGTCCGAGGAGCTGCGTGGGGTCGTCGAGCCGCTCGTCAGCGGCGACTACTACTACGCGACCGTCTATGCGGTCGAGGACGCCGGCGTCCGCCCGGTCTACTCGCTGAAGGTCGACACCGAAGACCACTCCTTCCTCACGAACGGCTTCGTCAGCCACAACACGGAGGCCCGCCTCGCTCGGCTCGCCACCGAGATGCTCCGCGACATCGACGCGGACACCGTCGAGTTCGGGCCCACCTACGACGAGTCGCGTCAGGAGCCGCTGGTCCTTCCATCGCGCTTTCCCAACCTGCTGGTCAACGGCGCGGCCGGCATCGCCGTCGGGATGGCCACCAACATTCCGCCGCACAACCTCGGCGAGGCCACCGATGCCGTGATGGCCTACATCGACGATCCGCAGATCGACCTGGCCGGGCTCATGAAGCACATCAAGGGCCCCGACTTCCCGACCGGCGGCATCATCGTCGGCCACGGGGGCATCCGCGAGGCCTACGAGACCGGGCGCGGCCGGGTGGTGGTCCGCGGACGGGCGCACATCGAGCCGATGGAGCGCGGCAAGGAGCGCATCATCGTCACCGAGATGCCCTACCAGGTCGCCAAAGGCGACGGGCGGGGCGACGGCAGCGGCCTGATCCGCAAGATCGCCGAGCAGGTCCAGAACGGTCGCATCAAGGAGATCTCCGACCTGCGCGACGAGTCCGACCGCTCCGGCATCCGGCTCGTGGTCGAGCTAAAGCGCGATGCGATCCCCAAGGTCGCCCTCAACAAGCTCTACAAGCACACTCCGCTGCAGACGACGTTCGGCGTGAACATGGTCGCGCTCGTAGACGGGGTGCCGCGCACGCTTGGCCTCCTGCCGATCGTCAAGAACTACGTCGACCACCAGCGCGATGTGATCGTGCGTCGCACCAAGCACGAGCTGGGCGAGCGCGAGGCGCGGCTGCACATCATCGAGGGCCTGCTGGTCGCGATCGCCGACATCGACGCGGTGATCGAGCTGATCCGCTCCTCGAGCGATCCCGACGCCGCCCGCGACGGCTTGATGGAGCGCTTCGAGCTGTCGCGCATCCAGGCCCAGGCCATCCTCGACATGCGCCTCGCCCGGCTGACCGCGCTCGAGGCCGACAAGGTCAAGCAGGAGCACGCCGACACGCTCGAGCGCATCAAGGAGCTGCGCGAGATCCTCGGCGACGAGTCCCGGGTGATGGCTCTCGTGAAGGAGGAGCTGCTCGAGATCAAGGAGCGCTACGGGGACGACAGGCGCACCCAGATCACCCACTCCGAGGACGAGATCGACGTCGAGGACCTGATCGCCGACGAGCAGATGGTGATCTCCATCACCCACTCCGGCTACATCAAGCGCCTGCCGCTCTCCACCTACCGCCAGCAGCGCCGCGGCGGCGTGGGCGTGATGGGGATGGACATGAAGGACGAGGACTACATCGAGCACCTCTTCGTGTGCTCGTCACACGACTTCCTCCTGTTTTTCACGAACCGCGGCAAGGTCTACCGGCAGAAGGTCTACGAGCTGCCGGAGGCGCAGCGGACGGCCAAGGGTCGCGCCCTCGTCAACGTGCTGCCGCTGCGTGACGGGGAGCGTGTGCAGGCCGTGCAGGCCACGCGCCAGTTCAACGAGGGCAGGTACCTCGTCTTCGCCACCCGCAAGGGCATGATCAAGAAGACCGAGTTCGGCGCCTACAACACGCCGATCAAGGCCGACGGGATCATCGCGATCAAGATCCGCGACGACGACGAGCTGGTCGCCGTGCGCCGCACCGGCGGAGAGGACGACATCATCATGGTCTCTCGCTCCGGGCAGGCCGCGCGCTTCAACGAGGACCAGGTGCGGCCGATGGGGCGCGACACCGCCGGCGTGCGCGGCATGAACGTCGACCGCGATGACAACCGGGTTCTGGCCATGGACGTGGTGCGGCCCGACACCGAGCTGCTCGTGGTGACCGAGAACGGCTACGGCAAGCGAACGGCGATCGAGGAGTACCCGGTCAAGGGTCGCGGCACGATGGGCGTGAAGACGGTCGGGCTGACCGAGAAGAAGGGCGGCGTGGCCGGGGCCCTGATCGTGCGCGAGCACCACGACCTCGTGTTCATCTCCCAGAACGGCATGGTGCAGCGCACCTCCGCGCGCGGGATCTCCAAGCAGGGGCGCCCGGCCCAGGGTGTGCGGGTGATGAACCTGCGCGAGGACGACCAGGTCAGCGCGGTCGCGCTGGTGATGGAGACCTCGACGGACACGAGCGCCGAGGTGCAGGAGGGGCTCGAGGAGGCGCAGCCGGGGGCTGAGTAGGTCGCGAGAGGGAGAGCAGCCGCGGACTCTGCTTTACTGGGCCGCACCAGGGAAAGGAGGTGGTCCGAGCTTGACTGACAAATTTCTTGGGACCCTGGAGGTGCCCGGCCGTTAGAACGGAGCTGGGCCCCGTCTGACGGAGTCCAACCCGAGGCACCGTCGGCTGCGAGGGCCGGGAGTGGTCCCTCTGGCCGCAGTACTCGAGGCCGACCAGGTCCAGACGAGATGCAGTTGCGAGGGGCGTCCGCGAGGGCGCCCCTCGTGCGCTTGCGAGGCGCCTACGGCGTGGTCTCGGTTGTCTCCGTCGGCTCGGTCTCGGTGCTCGACTGCTCGAGCTCCTCCACGCGGGCCTCGAGGTCGTCGATGCGGCCGTTGACCTGACCGAGGCGGTCGGACACGCGGCCCGCACGGTTCTCGACCTCGCCCAGCCGGCTGTCGAGGTCGGAGACGTCCTCGGACTGCGGCAGCTCGTCGATCCGCCCCTCGAGCTCGTCGATGCGGCCGTTCAGCCGCTGCTGCACCTCGCTGAGCTGGCCCGCCGTGCGCGCCCGCTCCTCCTCGTCGTCGTCCCGGTTGGCGACCACCAGGGCGATCACGGCTATGGCGGTGGCCGCCACGGCCCAGACCGCGGCCACGAGCAGCCAGCGGCGCATGCTGCGCAGATCGCCGACGGTCGCTGGCCGGGACTCCTCGTCGAGCGGCTCCTCGCGGACCACGCGCCGCGGTGGCTCCCCGGGTGGCGGCTCCTGCATCAGGCGGCCACCAGGTACTGCTCCCAGGCGGCCGGGATGCTCGGCGTGGCGACGTGGATGAAGACCGTGGGGCTGGGCGCCCTGGGCTTGCGCGTCGGGACCATGTTGGCCTGCCGTGGCATCCGGTCGCCCTTGCGCCGGTTGCAGGGCGCGCAGCAGGTGACGATGTTCTCCCAGGTCGAGTCTCCGCCCCTGGAGCGGGGGATCACGTGGTCGACCGTGAGGCCGCCGCGCTCGTGGCCGCAGTACTGGCAGGTCCAGCGGTCGCGCGCGAATACGGCTCTGCGGGTGATCTTGCGGCGGTGGGCATCGCGCGGGATCCGGACGTAGGCGAGCAGCCGGATGACCACGGGGCGAGCGAGAGTCAAGTTCTCGGCGTGCAGCGCCCAGTCCCCCTCCTCGAGGATCTCGGCGCGCTGCTTGAGGATCAGGACCGCGGCGCGGCGGACCGTGCACACGTTGATCGGCTCATGGCTGGCGTTCAGAACCAGCACGCGGCCGGACGAGCCTGAGCGCTGCGCGGGCCGGCCGGTCCCGTGCAGCGCGAGCGCAGGGCCTGGTTCCGAGTCACCCGCCTCGGCCAGGAGGATCCGATTCGTGCTTACGGCCATCGCCGCGCCAGTTTAGCCAGGAGCCTGGCCGAACCTGCCGTATGAACCGAGGATCCGCAGCTCCTCGACCCGTCCTCGCAGCGCGTCGAGGGCGTCGTTCACCGGCGGCTCTCCGGCCGCGCCCTCAACGTCGGCGAAGAACATGTAGTGCCCCAATGCCATGCGGCGCGGGCGGGACTCGATGCGCGTCAGGTTCACGCCGCGCTCGGAGAGCTCGCTCAGGGCGTCCACGAGCCAGCCGGGCGCCTGGTCGCCGCCGCCCCAGAACACGATCGAGGTCTTCGCGTCGGGCCCGGGCTGGCCCGCGGCGCCTGCGGGCGCCAGCCAGACGAAGCGCGTTGCGTTGTCGGGGTGGTCCTCCACGTCGGCCACCAGCACGCGGCAGCCGTACAGCTCGGCGGCCAGGCGGGAGCCGAGCGCCACGGCCGGGTCGTCCGACCCGCATACGGACAGAACGGCGTCGGCCGTGGAGGGAGCGCTCACGAGCTCGGCTCCCGCCAAGCGCTCGCGCAGGAAGCGAGAGCACTGCGCCGTGGCCTGGGGGTGTGAGACCACCCGGGTCACGGCGGCCAGGTCGACCTCGCCGGCGCCGACCACGCAGTGGTGGATCGGGTGCACCACCTCGCCGACGATGCGCACGTTCCTCGCCTCCACGGCGAGGGTGTCGAGCGTGACCCCCACCGCGCCCTCGAGGACGTTCTCGATCGGCACGACGGCACGGTCCACCTGCCCCGCCTCGACGGCCATGACCGCCTCGTGGAGGCTTGGGTAGGGGACCTCCTGGACGCCCGCCGGCGCGGAGGCGCGCAGGGCCTCCTCGCTGTAGGTCCCCGCGGGACCGAGGTAGGCGACCCTTGTAACGCCGCCCCGCAAGCCAAGCTTGCCCTGCGGCGTCATCCCGCGCCGGCGGGAGCGCCGGCCATCGCCGTTTCGATGGCCTCGCGCTCCTCGGGCGAGAGCTCGAGGTGAGACTCGCCCTCCTGCACCTGCTTCACGTACACCCGCGCGTGGTCGCGGTGGAGGATCGAGGAGACCACGACTCCGGTGCGGCGGGAGTTCAGCAGGGCCACCGTGCTCGACTGCCGGCCGGACATCTCCCCCCAGGCGTCGTAGCGAACGACCGACGTATGAGCGACGCTGCCGTCGATGCGGTGCTCCGCCTTGGTCATCCGCTCCTCGAGCCGAACGGCGGTCTCCTCGACCCAGTCGCGCAGCTGCACGAAGGCCTCCTGGATCGACGCGGCGTGGGTCACGAGGTCGGCTTCGCCCGCACCGAGCACCGTGCGCTGGGCGGAGCGCAGCCGCCGCAGCTTGACCGCGAGCACGAGCGCCCACACCAGCGCGAGGCTCGCAAGCCCCGCCGCCGCGAGGGCGACGATCCCCTGAGTGGTGGCCAGGTCGTCCACGGCGCCAGCGTACTGAGCCGGCCGGGCGGGTGGCGATGCCGCGCAGCCCGCTCAGCGCGTGAAGATGACCGAGAACTCTTGAACGTTGTTGTCGGTCACCTCCTCGCCCGGCACCGGCTCGACCTCCACGGTGATCGGCACGTTCTGGCCGACCGGGGGCTGCGCCGAGAGCGGGATCGTGACCGTCTGGATCTCGCCCACCGCGATCGTGTCGATCGCCTCCTCGACCTCGATCGCGTCGTCGCCGTCGCCGACCGACACCACGACGTTCACGTCGGTCTCGGTGTTCTCGCCCTGGTTCTGGACCTGGATCTCGAAGGCGAGGTCGCCGGTGAGCGTGACGGTTGCGCCCACGCCGGGCGTGAGCGCCACGCCGCCGAGGGTGACGGCGACGAGCCCGTTGCCGTGCAGGCCGGGGGCCGCCGCCTCGTCGCCGCCGGTGCCCGAGCGCAGCGCCTCCACCTGGTCGGCGACGAAGGAGGCGTCGAGCCACTCGACGTCGGGGACGATCCCCTCCCGCGGGAAGTTCGGCACCTCGAGGTCCTCCTCCAGGAGCGCCTCCTCCAGCGCCGGACGGAAGCGGATCTGGTCGATCGTGTCGCTGGCGAGGAGCACCAGCATGGCCCTGGTCACGTCCTGGGTGCCCCGGCGCCGGTCCTGGTCGCCGAGGGCGACGCGCATCGCGTTGGCGATCTGGATCAGGGCGTCGCGGCGCAGCTCGAGCACGTCCACGAGGTAGCGCTGCGCCTCGGAGACCTCGCCGGGAACGTCGAGGTCGCGCGCGCGGTCGACCCTCTCGCTGGAGTTGACCCGGTAGCCGTTCAGCGCGTTCTGGATGTCGACCACCTGGTCGGTGCCGCCCTCGCTCTGGAGCAGCTCGAATAGCCCGTCGCCCTCCAGCTTGGACTCCCGCAGCAGCTCGACGGAGCGGTTCGCGTAGTCCTCGAGCGACTGCTCCTTGCGCGCGTCGAGGCAGCCCCGCACGGCGAGCACGAGCAGGATGAACACGATCACCACCCCGATCCCGGCGACGGTGCGACGCGCCATAAGCGTCTGGCGGTCGACCGACGGGCCCCGGGGCGAGCGGCGGCGCGTGCGGACGGGCTGGTCCGGTTCGTCGAGGAAGGACAGCAGCGGATTCCCCTCCTGGCGCCGGGAGGCGCCTGCCAAGGTTGCGTGGGAGTATGACCGGAGGGCAGGACGCGCCCGCCGCGGACCGAAAACGGAACCTGACATGAAACGCTCCGAGATCAGCCTCGCCGAGGAGCCCGGCACCCTGCCGCTCGGTGGTTCGGACCCTACCGAAGCGCTGCCCGGCGCCCCGGGGCCTCGCCTCGTGCTCGGCCGCTACCGCCTGGAGCGGCGGCTCGGCGCCGGCGGTTTCGGCGTGGTCTGGCTGGCCTGGGACGAGAAGCTCGAGCGCGAGGTGGCCGTCAAGGCGATCCCGCGCGAGGACGGGAGCGGGGAGCGGGTCGAGCGCGAGGCCCGCGCGGCGGCGCGCCTCAACCATCCGGGCATCGTCGCCGTGTACGAGCTGTCCTGGGACGAGCACGACGTCTATCT
>JBOGXS010000206.1:0-2096 GCA_050693815.1 Thermoleophilaceae bacterium
GCCCAGCTCCGGGCCGAGCGTCTGCCACTGCACCGTGAGCATGCGGTGGCGCTGGAGGTCGCGGAACGCGCCGTAGTCGGAGACCACCTCGAAGCGGTAGCGCAGCGCCTCGAAGCCGCGCCCCGGACGGTGGCGGCGGTTGCGGCGCTCGCCGACCAGCTCGGCCAGCATCGCCGCGCGCTCGTCCGGGGGCAGCGCGTGCACGGCGCGGCGCGCCTCGTCCTCGGAGCACGAGGCGGCCTCGAACAGGAGCGCGGCCAGCATCTCGTCCTCGTCCCCCTCCACCGACAGGAGGCGCACGGCGGGCCCGGCCCGCTCGTCGCGAGCGGCCCGGTCGAGGCCGAGCCGGCGCACCCAGCGCTCCGCCGCCTCCCCGCGCTGCTCGAGGTACGAGATCCACTCGCCGCCCCGGTCCGGCCGCTCGACCCGGGCCACGAAGCTCGGCATCACCGCCTTCAGCTCGGCGAGGATCATGTCGGCGTAGTCGCGCGCCTCGGGCAGCGGCGAGGCGTACAGGCGCAGCAGCAGCTGCTCGTACGCCTGGCCGGTGGCGAAGATCCCCATGTGCGACAGCGATGCGGCGGGCAGCAGGCCGCGCAGCAGGTCGAGTGCCTTGGCACGGGTCGCCCGCCGGTGGGCCGACTCGGGCTTCCCGTCGGGGCGCGGGAAGCGCTCGGCCGCCCAGGCCTCCACGCGCGGCAGCGCCGCGGCGTAGGAGTCGAACAGGAGATCCATCGCCTCCTCGTACTCGTGCCCCAGCTCCGGGTGGCGCCGGTACCGGTACCCGAGCCCCTCGCCGATCGGCGCGCCGTACGGGATGTAGCGCGTGGACTGCTCGAGGTAGGCCGCTAGGCGTCCGCGCTGAAGCAGCTTCGTCATCACGTTCGAAACCCACTCGCACGCGATGTGGGCGCCGCCGAGCTGGGCAACGGAATCGTCGCCGTAGCCGAGGAAGATCCGTTCGTACAGCTGTCGCGCACGTTCGCCCTCTTCCACGTCGCGAGGCGCCGTGGGGCCGGCGGCGAACTCGTCCAGGTACATGCGGCGCAGCGTGCCCTGGTAGCGCGAGTAGCGGGCGAACATGGCCCCCTTGACCGTCTCGGGCAGGTTGACGAGCGCGAAGACCGGCCGGTCGAGGTTGGTGAAGTGCGGGGCGAGCGCCTCACGCTCGGCGTCGCTGAAGGTCTCGACCGGGTAGTCCATGCGACCGCGCCACGATAGCGCCGGCCGCGGCGGGGTCAGCGCACGAACAAGCGCTCGACCGCCAGGGAGAAGCCCGGCAGCTGGGGCGAGGTGATCCGATCCGACCGCGACAACTCGAGCTCCACGTCGAAGGCTGACGCGGCCTTCGATGAGCGTCGGAACACGAGCACGCTCCAAGCGGCGGTGTCCACCAGCCACAGCTCGGGCAGACCGCCCCGTTCGTAGGTGGCCTTCTTCTTTCCCACGTCGTAGCGCCAGGTCGACGGCGAGCGGATCTCGACGGCGAGGTCGGGCACCGCATCGAGACGCTCGTCGAAGCGCTTTGGGAGGTGCTCCTCCGAGATCCACAGCACGTCGGGACTGAAAACGTTGTGCCGGTCGACGAGGATGCTGCTCGGGGTCGAGACGAACCCCCGGTTCGGGGCCGCATCCGTCCAGTTGGCCAGCTCCGTCACGATCCTGGTCTGCGCCAGGTTGTGCAGGAGCATCGGCTCATCCACGACCATGACTCCGTCGACGAGCTCTGTCCAATCGCGTTCGACCGACACGGCGAAGTACTCCTCCGCGGTCATGCGCGTCGCAGTGCTCATGGCACACGGAAGTCTAAGGGCCCGTAGCTCAACAACTGGTCGGTTTGGACACCCGCCCGCGGCGTCAGCACCCACCCTCGATGCTCGCGATACCTCTGGTATCGCTGCGCTCGAGTGCGGCCCCTGGCATCCACGGATCGGGCGCCCAAACCACCCACTTGTCTCGCTACGGACCCTAAGCGCCGCGCGCTCTACGCTCGCCCCCCTCAGGCCAGCCGGCGCTCCAGCACGCAGTCGAGCCGTGCCGCGGTGGCATCCACCGGCACGGCCTTCTCCAGCCGCATGCCCAGCCGGCGGCCGTCG
>JBOGXS010000207.1:0-2553 GCA_050693815.1 Thermoleophilaceae bacterium
GGCGGCGCGCTGGCGCTCGTGCTGGTGGCGGCCACCGCGGTCGCGGCGTGGAGCCAGGCCGACGACGTGCGCCGCTTCTACCAGTTCGTGGACCCGGCCTCGACGCGCGGGCTCGGCGCGGTGTCCGCCGCGCTGCGCCCCGGCGAGGTGGTGGTCACCGACCGCTGCTGGAGCTTCCTCGGCACCTGGCTGCTGCGCACCCGGACCCTGCCCGCGCTCGACCCGGTGGACATCCAGCCGAAGGCCGAGCTGCCGTTCGCGCGCGGCGCCCGGGCGGTGCTCGACGGAGGCGAGCGCGGGCAGCGCGTGGCGCGCCGCCACGGGATCCGCTTCGCGCTCGTGAACCCCACCTGCGTGGACGCCGAGGGCCGCCCGGCACAGGCGCCCCAGGTGGGCCGCCCGGTGTTCGTGAGCGAGCGGCTGGTGGTGCTGCGGCTGGACGCCGGGCTCGACTGAACGATCGCCCATCAAGGAAACACCCAAATAGTTTTCTGCCATTATCGGGTGTAAACTCCTGAGTTGGATGGCGCGCTCTCGCCGCATGGACGTCTTCGTCGGACGCGACCCCGAACTCGCGACGCTCGACCGTACCTTGGAGCGCGTTAAGCGCACCGGCCGCGGTGCCATGCTCTCGATGCGCGGGCGACGCCGCGTCGGAAAGAGCCGCCTCGCGGAGGAATTCATCCGCCGCTCCGGCTGCGCCTCCGTCTTCTTTACGCCGGTCCAAGGGCCAGGCACCCAGGAGCTCGACCGCTTCCTGGACGCCGTCGCGCAGTCGGACGCACCCGCCGGCGAGGACGTTCGCAGTGGCGCGAGCGCTCAGACTTGGGAAGCCGGCCTAGCACTCGCTGTCCGAGGCGCCACTGCCGAAGCACCCGTGATCGTCGTCATCGACGAGCTCCCCTATCTCACTGCCAAGGAACCGACCATCGAGGCGACCCTGCAGCTCTCGTGGGATCGGACCTTCCAGCGTGAACCGGTTCTCCTCATCCTCGTCGGCTCAGACAGATCGACGATGGAGGCCTTGACCGAGGAAGGCCGACCGCTCTACGACCGTGCACGAGACATGGTTGTCAGGCCGCTCGACCCCGCAACGGTCGGCGAGATGCTTGATCTGTCTGCAGCAGAGGCGCTGGATGCCTACACGATCATCGGCGGCTTCCCGGTGCTCGCGCTCGAATGGGGGCGCGGCCGCTCGTTGGACGAGTACCTGGAAGACGCGCTCACGGACCCCAGCTCCTTTCTTCTCATCAGCGCCGAGCGAGCGCTGGCCGCCGAGTTCCCAGCCGACTTGCAGGCGCGCGCCGTCTTGTCGGCCGTGGGGGCGGACGCCCGCGCACACAAGACCATCCTGACGCGAACCGGACTTCCGCAGACCTCGCTCGACCGCGCACTCGACTCGCTTGTGGGCAAGGGCGTCGTGAACCGCCTCACCCCATACTCCGCCAAGCCGTCCCCTAAGAACCGCCGATATCTCGTAGCGGACCCCTACCTCCGCTTCTGGCTGCGCTTCATCGGACCCACCACCGACACCATCGAACGCGGACGGGGAGAGCTCGTCGTGGCCGAGGTCAGCCGCAACTGGTCCGCATTCCGGGGCCGCGCCATCGAACCCATCATCCGCCAGGCAGTCGAACACGGCCTTCCAGACGAGCGCTTTGGCGTCGCGCGACACGTCGGCGGCTACTGGAACCGCACCAACACGATCGAGGTCGACCTCGTCGGAGGCGACACGGCGCCCTCGGCGCGCACTGTCGCCTTCGTTGGCTCGATCAAGTGGCGCGACCACCAGACCTTCCAACGCACCGGCACCGCAGCGCTGACAGCCCAGCGCGCAGCCGTCCCCGGAGCGGACACCTCAACAGCCCTCGTTGCTGTCTCGCGCCAAGGCTTCGAATCCGACATCGGCCTCGACCTGGCGCTCACACCGGACGACATCATCGCGGCATACCGGCGTCGCCGATGAGCCTCCGCGCTCGTCAGGTATCCCGCTCGGACACGAGCTCGACGTCGTGCCGCGACAGCCACGCGACGAAGCTCCCCACCAGGCGCGGAAGCGTCCTGAGCAGGAGCTCGACCTGTTCGTGCACCTCGTCCGCCTGGATGTCGGGGGAAGCGTGTTGTAGTCGGTTGCGGTTTCTGTACAGCTCGGTGAGGGCCTCGGCCTGGGCGCGAGTGAGGCCACCGTCGTCCCGCACCGCCGCGATCAGCCCTGGGCCGCTCGGCGGTCGCCCGACCTCCAAGCCGGCCAGCCCTGCGCCGGTGCGAAGCGCCTCGACGAGGTGATTGACGACCATCTGATAGCCGCCGGTGACCTCGACGACGTGGTTGATCGTCTCGGGCTCGGCCGACTCGAAGGCCTCGGTCCAGCGGCCGAGATCGAAACGGCCCTCGTCGTCGGCGTAGCGAGTGACCGCGAGCTGCAGCGCTCGTCGTTGTGCCGAAATTCGGATGAGCCGCCGCCGTATGCTCGACTCGGCCGCGGCGCGGTCGCTCACGGATCGAGCAGGTCGGCGAGCGCGGCGCCGGCGGCCTGACGCTCCGCGTCGATCG
>JBOGXS010000208.1:0-4378 GCA_050693815.1 Thermoleophilaceae bacterium
GGCTGCACCACGCTCACGCCGGGCAGGCCGAGGCAGCGGGCCACCAGCTCCTCGTGCGGCTCGCCCCCCGTCACCACCAGCACGCCGCCGCGGCGCCGCACCTCCAGCCGGCCGAGCCCGTCGGCCGCGCGGCGCAGATTGCGCTCCAGCGCGTCCACGAACAGGGGCCGGTTGCGGCCCTTGAGGGCCAGCTCGCCGAACTTCAGGAGCAGGCAGGGCTGCACACGTAGAAAGCTACTCGTCCTCGTACAGGGATTCGCGGGCCAGCTCGGCCCCGCGCGCCCCGTAGAGGCGGACCTCCACGTAGTCCCCCGTGTAGGCGTCCAGCGAGACGAGCGTGAAGCGGCCGTCGAGGAGGTCGCACTGATCCGTGGTCGTGGGACCGAGCTCGGCGGTCACCGCGGCGCCGTTCGCCACGAGCGCGACCCCCCACACGAGCGTGATCACCCCGCGCCGGCCCTCGGTGCCGCGCCAATGGCCGATCTCCTCGTCCGAGAGGTCGAGCGCCCAGTCGGGGTTCTGGGCGGCGGTCTCATCGGTGAAGTCGGCCACCGCGCGGAAGTCCGTGGCCTGCGCGCCCTCGTGCTCGCGGGTGTATGAGACGTACCCGAACACCTCCCCGTCGCCGGCCGGCACGGTGGCGGGTACGTAGCTGCGCTCGTTCCAGGTGCGGTCCGGAAACCAGGCGATCTGGCCCGTATCGACCTCCTCCTCCGCGGCGGAGGCGAACTGCTCGCCCAGGGCTTGGGCCCAGCGCCCGTAGGGCAGCGGCTCCTGGGGCGGCTCGGCGGCGAACAGCGGGACCTGACGCGGAACGGGCGGCATCGGCGGCGCCGGAACCTACAGGCTCGCGCCGCGCAGCCGCTCGGCGGCGTCCTCGGGGGCGAGCACGTTCAGGTGCACGCCGGTCCCGATCTCCAGGCCGGCCAGCTGGGCGAGGCGCGGCATGACCTCCATGCGCCAGCAGAAGCGCTCGGCGTCGCGGGGCGCCGTGCGGATCCAGATGTTGAGCGGAGGCAGCGCGCCGAGCACCGCGCCGAGCCGCGACAGCGCCTCGCGCAGCATCCCGGCCCCGAGCGGCCCGTCGTCGGAGAAGCGCGCCGCCGGGCGGCGCGGCACGACCTGCATGTGGAACGGCACGCGCGCCCCGAACGGGCAGAGCGTGACGGCCTCGTCGTCGAGCGAGACCACCCGCTCGCGGCGCCGCACCTCCTCCTGGAGCAGGTCCTCGAGCAGGTTCCGACCCTGGGTCCGGTCCGAGTAGGCGGTGAAGCGCTCGCGCTCGCGTGCCACCGCGGCCGGTACGAAGGGCAACGCGTAGAGCTGCGCGTGCGTGTGCGGCAGCGACGCGCCGGCCTCCTTGCCCTCGTTGACGATCACGTGCACGTAGGCGGCGTCCGCGTGGGCGCGCATGCGCTCGCGCCACACGCCGAGGGCGGCCTGCACCTGGCCCCGCTCGAGCTCGGCCAGCGAGTGGACCGGATCGGGGGCGTTCACGATCACCTCGTGGGCCCCCTGCGCGGGGCGCGCAGCGAACAGGTCGGGCTCGCCCCGCCCCGATTCCAGCGGGTCCGCGCCCGCGCCGGCCTCGCGGGGGGACAGGGCCGGGTACATGTTGGGCACCACCCTGACCCGCCAGCGGCCGTTCCCGCCCGGCAGCGAGTACACCTCCGGCGGGGTGCGGTCCTCGTGACCGGCGGCGAAGGGGTCCTCCTCGGCGTCGATCGGGGCGCGGGGCTCGACGTCCAGCCAGGCCCCGGGGCGCCCGCCGCGGTCGCCGGCCACGATCACCCTCAGGCCGGAGAGCGGGTCGATGCGCAGCTCAGGCAAGGCGCTTCTCCATCGCCACGTGCTCGATGCCCTCCTCGGTGAAGGCCGGGCCGCGCTCCTCGTAGCCGGCGTCCAGGTAGAGCCGGAGGGCGTACGTCTGGGCGTGCAGCGAGATCGCCTCGGCGCCCTGCTTGAGCGCGATCCTGTCCGCCTCCGCCAGTATCGCTGCGGCGATCCCGGCTCCGCGGCGCTCGGGCTCGACCGCCAGCCGTCCCAGCCGCGCCATCCGGCCGCGGAACAGCAGCCGGCACGTGCCGATCACCTCGCCCTTCTCGACGGCCACGATGTGGGCGGCCTCGCCGTCGCGCCCGTCGCGGTCGGCCTCGGGCGACACGCCCTGCTCGCCGCAGAACACCCGCTCGCGCAGCGCGAGGGCGTCCCGCAGCTCGTCGTCTGACTGTGGGGCCCGGACCTCCAGGGTCAGCGAGCGTACCGCTCGATGTCCTCCGCGAGCTTCTCCTCGCTGGCGTAGCCGCCGTAGTGCACGTACTCGACCTTGCCCTTCGAGTCGTAGAAGGCGGTCACGGGGAAGCCCTGGACGCCGTTGAACGAGGCGGCGATCTCCTGCCTCGGGTCCTCGAAGTGCTTGAACGGGACCGGGTTCTCGGCGAGGAAGTCCTGCGCGTCGGCGCGGTTGTCCTCGGCGTTGAGGCCCACGAAGGCCACCTCTCCCTTGCGCTTGGCGGCTTGGCTGCGCAAGAAGGGGAACTCGTAGCGGCACGGGCCGCACCAGGAGGCCCACTTGTTGACCACCACGGGGGTTCCGCGCTGCTTGGCGATGTAGCGCTCGAAGGCGGCGGGCCCGCCCTGGAGGAAGGGGGAGGGTCCGGTCTCCTCATCCGAGCCGCAGGATCCGAGCGCCAGGCCGGCCAGGGCGATCGCGAGCAGGCGCATGGGCTGAAGCTTGGCAGACCCCCAAGCCGCAAGCGCTCGGCTCGGCCGAGTGCCCATCTGGGGCCCGCGTGTGCTGTAATAGGGGAACGCCCCAGTGTCCTCTGCGGACCTGGCGCATCTCGCGCGGATGGGCCCCGCCGCAACGAAGCTCGGCCCGTCCCCTTCCAGTTCAGAACGTCCTCAACGTGGCTGAGACAAGCTCCGCTGTTGCTGACGCGCCGGTGCCCGGCGACGTCCTCTCGCGCGCCGAGGCCTTCGCGCGCGAGGACTTCGTGCTGCCCGGCGAAGATCCCACGCTGGCGCTGGCCGAGGGGTCCGCGCGGCGCCGGGCGCTCGACACCGCCGTGGCCGAGCTCGAGGCCGGGCGGGAGGGGCCGTCGGTCGAGTGGCGGCGCGAGTACTCGCTCATGCTGGGCCTCGAGCGGCTGCTGTCCGAGGAGGAGCCGCACCTGGCCGACGGGACGCTGCTGAACCCGCACCAGGTCGACGCGCTGTCGGGCACCCTGATCGCCCTCACGTCCGAGTTGCAGGCGGGCGCGAGCTCCAACGGCCGTCCCGCGACCGCCGAGGAGCTCCACTCCGGCGAGGTCGAGGTGGAGGGGGACGAGCTGGTCGACGAGGAGCCGCTCGACTGGGATCCCGCCGAGGAGGCCGAGGAGGAGGCCGCATCCGACGCGCAGCAGGACGACCCCGCCGAGGGCCGGCGGTTCTGGTTCGAGCACGCCACGGGCGCGGGCAAGACAGTCGCCGCGCTCGGGTTCGTCGAGGCCTCGCGCACCGGCGGGATCCTGATCCTCACCCACCGCCGCAACCTGGTCGACCAGTTCATGGGGGAGCTGCGCACTCGCGGATACCGCAAGCGCATCTCGGGGCCGCTGCTCCGCGACGGCGGCGGCCCGTCGCCCGCCGGTGGACCCGTGACGGTGGAGACCTACCAGTGGTTCGTGCGCAACGCGGGCAAGGTCTCGGACGCCTACTCGATCGTCATCTGCGACGAGGCGCACACCGCGCTGGGCGAGAAGACCAGCGCCGCGATCCGCCAGTGGATCGGACCCGTGTTCATCGGGATGACGGCCACCGGCGCCCTGATCGCCCGACACGTCACCGACCTCTTCCCCACTCAGACCTCCCGCTTCGACCTCGCCCAGGCCGCCCGCCGCGGCGTGATCGCGCCACTCCGCTGCGTGCGGATCCCGCCCGGCGTCGGGGTGCGCTCCATCGCCAAGGTGCCGCTGCGGCGCGGCGAGGTGGACCAGGACTTCGACCAGGAAGAGCTGGCCGCCCTGCTCGACCAGACGCCGTTCAACATGGCTGTGGCCGACCTCTACAAGACCCGCTTCAAGGATCTGCCCGGCGTCGTCTACTCGGCGGGCGTGCGCCACGCCCACAACGTGGCCAAGGCCTTCGGCGAGGCGGGCATCAAGGGCAAGGCCGTCTCGGGCGAGACGCCCAAGCGCGAGCTGGCCCGCACGCTCGCCGCCTACGAGCGCGGCGAGATCGACGTGCTGGTGAACGCGCAGCTCCTGGCCGAGGGCTGGAACTCGCCGCGCGCGACCGTCTGCATGCACCTCGCGCCGACCGCTTCCAAGCGCATCTACCAGCAGCGCGTCGGCCGAGTGACCCGGCGAACGCCGGGCAAGGAGGCGGGTATCGT
>JBOGXS010000209.1:0-4393 GCA_050693815.1 Thermoleophilaceae bacterium
CGCGCGCCGACGCGGTCAGCTTCGCCGCGTCGAGCGCGGTGCCGGCTGCGTCGCGCACCCGCGCGAGCAGGCGCTTGAGCGCGCGACGGTTGGCGAGCACAGCCGCGGCGAGTCCCTCGGCGAGGTCGCCTGCGTCGCGGCGGCGGAAGAGGTCGATCGTCGCGACGTAGAGCCCCGCGCGGCGGGCGCGCGCAAGCGCTGCCTCGCCGACGCTGGTCTTGCCCGTACGCCTCGGACCCGCGAGCACGATGTTCGTGCCGGCCACGAGCGCGTTCGTGATCTCCTCGACGTCGCGGCGGCGACCGATCATCATGCTGGCGGGCACGGGATCGTCGGTCGGAAAGAGAGCTCGAATATCACGCATTACGCGACATGATATCGCATGAAGCGGACTACCTGATGGCACAAGCGTGACAGCGCCCCTAGCTCCGCGTGTCGCGCCCACCCGACCGTTGGCCGAATTTCGGTTTGGCATTCCGCCGTCCCGGCGAATAAGGCCGCACCGCTCAGAAGGCCGCACCGCTCAGCGCCCTACCGGGAGTGCACTTGTCGTCCGCCACACGCCAGAAGTCGTCTGCCACACGCCAGAAGCGCAAGAAGAAGACCGCCGGGGACGCGTTCTGCCCGCACTGCCACCTGCTGATCGAGCGGAAGGTTGGGGAGGAGTGGCCCCAGGAGCCGCTGCGGTGTCCCCACTGCCGCCTCCTCGTCGGTACGGGGCGCGCGCGGCCCACCCCCTCGGCCGAGCCGGGCGCCCGCGGCAGCGCCGCCGGCGTGTTCGCCCACGAGGCCAAGCGCGCGGGCGGGGACGCCGACGCCTCCAAGGACGACGTGCGCCGGGCGATCTGCCAGGTCGCGGAGGACGCCGGCCAGCGTCCCGAGCGCCTGCTGATGGTGGACTACCAGCAGCGCGCCTCCGACGACGACGAGCTCCCCGCGCTGAGCGACGTCTTCGCCGCCTATGGCAGCTGGAAGCGCGCCCGCCGGGCCGCGGCGGAATCGCGTTAGATAGGACTCGAGTGTCGATCTGATCGGCCTCAGGCCGAGTAAGTCCACACTCGATGGCGTCCGCGCGCCCCCGCTTCGCATCGCGCGCGGGCGGTAGAGTGCCGCCCCCAATGGAAGTGCTCTTCGTGCTCGCCCCCTTCGTGGTGCTCGGGATCGGTGTGCTGTTCGTTGCCTTCTCGGGCGGTCCCGGGCGCGCCCGGGAGACCTACCTGACCGGCGGGCGGCGCTCGTTCCCGCTCGTCATGCTGGTGGTCTACGTGGCGCTGGGGGTGGCCGTGCCCGCCGCGGTGATCGCCTCGCGGGGCGAGGCCGCGGGCGGGGTGGGGAGCCTGCGCACCGAGCAGGCCAGCGAGCGCCTCGAGGAGGGCAAGGAGCTCTTCATCTCGACCTGCGGGAGCTGCCACGACCTCGACGCGGTCCAGGCCAACGGGGTCACCGGGCCCGACCTCGACGAGCTCGGCGGCCTCGATCGCCAGCGGGTCCTCAACGCGATAGAGACCGGCGGCACGGGCCAGGGGCGCATGCCGGCGGGCCTCCTCGAGGGCGAGGACGCCGAGGCCGTCGCGCGCTTCGTCGCCCGGGTCGCGGGGCAGTAAGAGCGATCCGCGCGGTCCGCGCGCACTCGGCCGAGCCGAGTGCTTGCGGCCACGGCAGCACCCGTGGAAGCGCCCTGGAGTTTGCGGCCTTTTTCCGTCCGGGCCATCCGCTGTGCTGCTAGCATGGCCGCGTCCATCCAAGCCGAGGCCCCTCCCGGCAGAGGGGCGTGGGGGACCCAGATGGCCGCCCGGCCTGGGGCGAATCGTGAGCGTTCACGTAGCGCGTCTCTTTCAGCGCGAGCCCGTCAGCTAACCCCGCAGGCGACAAGAGAGAGAGCCGATGCATTCAGCCGGTGCCCGCGCCCTGCGGGAGGATGACAATGGAATGAATCGGGAGGCGGTCCTGCTCCAGTGGGAGCGCAAGATCGAGGACGCCGAGCGGCGCGAGAGCGGTCGCTTCGTGCGGGGGGAGGACGAGGACGGTCCGCCCGCCGAGCCGATTCCGCTGCGGCCCTCCGAGGACGCCACCAAGCCCCTCCCGCGCCGCTTCGAGCGACCGGCCGCGGCCTCCAATTCGCCGCCGATGCCGGCGGGCGAGGGCGCCGAGCGCCGCACCATCACCATCGCCGGCCAGCCCAGCCCCGCGCGGCGGCGCCGCTCGGTGGTCGAGGCCCAGATGGCCCAGCCGGACCGAATCGCGCTCTGGGCCTTCCTGCTCGGCCTGTTCCTGGTGGTCGTGGCCGCCGGGACCGCCCACGCGTAAGCCAGCCATAGCCCGGTGCCGGAGACCAGCCACAGCCCGGTGCCGGAGACCAGCCATAGCCCGGTGCCGGAGCGACCATTTGGCGTGGTCTGCACGCCTTTCTCGCCTATACTTACGGCCCGTAAGGCATGAGCAGAAAGTGAAGCGCGATGAAGACTAAGGAGAGCAGGTTCCAGGTCCACGACGAGCTCACCGCACCTGAGCGGAGCGTCCCGATCCTCAAGGGAGCGCTCGCCGGCGGGGGGCAGCTTCCGAACTTCATCGGCGTGCTCGCCGGCGCCCCGGCGGTGCTGCGGGCCTACGCCCGCTTCCGGTCGGAGCTTCGCCACGGGGCGCTGCCCTACGCCACCCAGCAGCGCATCGCGCTGGCCGTGGCCGAGCACCAGGGCAGCGAGTACGGCCTCTCCACCCTCCTGCGCACCGCGCGGGACGCCGGCCTGGGCCTGGACGAGATCGCGCTCGCGCGCGAGTTCGACTCCCGTGACGAGCGCGAGGCCACGCTGCTCCGCCTCGTCAAGGCCCTGCTCGAGTCCGAGGGCGCGCCGCCCCGGCACAAGCACGAGGAGGCGCTCGAGGCGGGCTGGGACGACGAGCAGATCCTGGAGACGATCGCCCACGTGGCGCTCGCAACCTTCGGCAACCTCGTCACCCGCGCGGGCGACGTGCCGCTCGACGGATCGAACGAGGACGCCCGGCTCTCGATCGCGGCGTGATTGACGCGGGCACGGCGTGATCGAGGCAGCGAGCACTTTAGGGTCTATCCCGACGGGATAGACCCTTAGGGCACTACGATGTGGGGCATGGCTTCCGAGCCGGCCACCGCGGAAGGCCATCCGGTCGCGGCGCGGCGCGAGGGTGTCGCGGCGCGGCCCGAGAGTGTCGCGGCGCAGCGCGAGGGTGTCGCGGCGCGGCCCGAGAAGGGCGCCGTGCGGCGCGAGAGCTGCTGCTCCGCCTATCACCAGGCGATCGAGCTGATCGGCAAGCGCTGGACCGGCGCCATCCTGTTCGTTCTGATGGACGGTCCGCTGCGCTTCTCCGAGGTCAAGCTCCTCGTGCCTGACCTCTCCGACCGCCTGCTCTCCGAGCGCATGAAGGAGCTCGAGGGGGAGGGCATCGTCGAGCGTCGGGTGATCAACGAGGTGCCGATCCGGGTGGAGTACACGCTGACGGACAAGGGCCGCGCGCTCGAGCCCGCGGTCAGGTCGCTGAAGGTCTGGGCGCGCTCCTGGCTGTAGCGGCCGTGCCGCAAGCAGCCGGCTCGGCCGGCTGCGCGCGGACCGATTAGGCTTCCGCGCTTCCAAGCGCCAGCCGCCGACCGCCAAGGAGCCCGCCCGAATGTCCGACCAGCCGCCCAGGACCGCCGATGACATCAAGTCGTTCGTCGACGACCGAGGCATCCGCTTCGTCCGCCTCTGGTTCACCGACATCCTCGGGCAGCTGAAGAGCTTCTCGATCAACGCGCAGGAGCTCGACGACGCGTTCGAGGGCGGCATGGGATTCGACGGCTCGTCGATCACCGGCTTCAACGCGATCGAGGAGTCGGACATGATCGCCATGCCCGACCCAAGCACCTTCAACGTGCTGCCCTGGCGCCCGGAGGACAAGGGCGTGGCGCGCATGTTCTGCGACATCGTCACGCCCAGCCGCGAGCCCTACGAGGGCGACCCCCGCCACGTGCTGCGCCGCACGCTCGAGCGCGCCAACCAGCTGGGGTTCACGAACTTCTTCGTCGGCCCCGAGCTGGAGTACTTCTACTTCCGCAACGCCCGCACCGAGAACGGCGCCGCGCCGGAGATCCTGGACGAGGGCGGCTACTTCGACCTCACCACGCTCGACGCCGGCTCAGACGTGCGTCGCGAGACGGTGCTGGCGCTCGAGCAGCTCGGCATCCACGTGGAGTACACCCATCACGAGGTCGGGCCCAGCCAGCACGAGATCGACATGCGCTACGCCGACGCCCTGAAGATGGCGGACGACTGCATGACCTACCGCATCACGGTCAAGGAGTACGCCATGAAGTACGGCTGGCACGCGACCTTCATGCCGAAGCCGCTGTTCGGCGAGAACGGCTCGGGCATGCACACGC
>JBOGXS010000210.1:0-4832 GCA_050693815.1 Thermoleophilaceae bacterium
CGCGCATCCGCCGCCGCGCGCCGGAGGCGCCCCGGTCCGCTCCGCTCAGGCCGATCTCGAGCCCCAGCTCGCGGCCCAGCTCGTTGCACGCCCGGGCGAGCCCCTCCAGGCCGTCGCGCTCCGCGACCGGCACGAGCGCGCGCAGGCTGTCGTGGCGGGCGTCGAAGAACGAGCGCCGGTACAAGCGGCGCAGGCGGGCCTGCACCCGGCCTGCCAGCGCGGGCCAGGGCGAGCCCTCGCCGTCGCCGCCTGCCCGGCCGCGCTCGACGTGCACGAAGGCGTGCGGCCGGCTCAGGTCGCAACGCGCGTCGGCCGCCTTGGCCTCGGCCGTCTCGACCGAGCCGGCGGCGAGCGCCTCGAACATGTCCTTGACGATGTTCTCCGCCGTGAGCCGCTCGATCAGCTCGGCCTTCTTCAGACCTACGGCGGTCTGGTTGGCCACGGCCTGCAGCAGCTCCGCGTCCTCCTCCGAGAACTCCCGGCCGTGCACCGTGCAGCAGAGGATGCCGAGCTGCTCCTCGCCGGCCACGAGCGGCGCGACCAGCAGGCGCTCGTGGTCTGCCACCTCGCGCGGCGTGGTGCCGGCGCGCTCGCGCCGCATCAGGTCGAGGAGGAGCGCTGCGCGGCCGGGGCGGGCGCCGGCCTCCGGCGCGTCGGGAGGGTCCGCCGCCGCCATGACCAGCTCGTCCGCCTCGTGGTCGAGCCGCCAGATCTGGCAGGCGTCGGCGCCGAGCAGCTGCCGGGCGCCCCGCGTGACGGCGTCGTGGAGGTCCTCCCTCAGCGTGACCGAGGCGAGCGACTGGCTCAGCTGCGTGAGCGTGGTCAGCTCCTCCACGCGGCGCCGCGTCTCGCCGTAGAGCTGGGCGTTCTCGATCGCCCCGCCGACCAGCGAGGCGGTGTGGACCAGGAAGTTGAGGACGTCGTCGTCGAACTCGCGCGGGGCCTGCGTGTGGAGGACGATCACACCGATCACGTGACCGGCCTTGGCCAGCACGGGCACGGCGACCATCGACTGGAAGCGCTCCTCCTCGAGCTCCGGCACGTACTTCATGCGCGGGTCCTGCATGGCGTCGTCGCGGATGAACTCGGGCGTCTTGCTGCGCGCCACCCAGCCGGTCAGGCCCTCGTCGAGGCCCCAGCCCAGCTCGCCGACCAGGTGGGCGTAGCGCGGCGACGCGGCGCCCAGCGTGAGGCGGTTCCCCTCGACGAAGTAGACGAAGCAGGCGTGGCAGTCGGTGGCCTCGGTGGCGATCTCCACGATGCCGGCCAGGACCCGGTCGAGGGCGAGCGACGAGGAGACGGTCTTGATGACCGCGTACAGCGTCTGGTTCTCTCGACGGACGCCGTCCTGCGCCACTGCGCGAGCCCTCCTTTCGCCGCCGATCGTAACCGGCGCA
The DNA here is from genome assembly GCA_050693815.1 of Thermoleophilaceae bacterium. GTDB lineage: Bacteria > Actinomycetota > Thermoleophilia > Solirubrobacterales > Thermoleophilaceae > JACVRW01. Next base: position 1,398 of record JBOGXS010000210.1, read on the forward strand.
GGCCGGGAGGCCAAATGTGCGAATGCACACTCGCGAGTGGACAAAGTTGTGCAATCTGCACATTGCCGACGCGGCGATCCAGGGATACGGTCGCGCTAGGTCGGAGCGGGACTACGGAGGAGTGGATGATCGACTTCGTCTTCGCCCAAGTCGACAGTTTGGAGGACGCCGCGAGCGCGGAGGGGCAAGCGCTCGACGCCGCCATCCTGGGCGAGCAGTTCTACTTCTTCACCGTCGTGCTCATGTGGCTCATCCACGTGGGCTTCATGAGCTACGAGGCCGGGGTGGTGCGCCGCAAGAACGTGCTGGCCACGGCGATGAAGAACATCCTGACGATCGCCGTCGTCACGCCGACCTTCTACTACGTCGGCTGGTGGATCTACAACTGCAACCAGCCCGGACTCCCGATCGGGCCGAACTCGAGCGACTTCACCTCCGCCGCCTGCCAGGGCGGCATCCCGTGGTCGGACGCCTTCGGGCCAAACCTGACCAACAACATCAACCTGATCTTCTTCCTGGCCTTCCTCCTGTTCTCCTGGACGACGGCCTCGATCATGTCCGGCGCGCTGCTCGAGCGGGTCCGGCTGTCGGCCTACCTGCTGCTCGCCGCGCTGCTCGGCTCGGTGGTCTGGATCCTCGACGCCGCCTGGGGCTGGAGCGCGGGCGGCTGGCTCACGCTGCGCTTCGGCTTCCACGACGCGATCGCGTCGGGCGTCGTGCACGGCGTGGCGGGCGCCTTCGCCCTCGGCGTGCTGTTCAACCTCGGACCGCGAATAGGCAAGTACACCCGGGACGGGCTGGTGCGCCAGTTCCGGCCGCAGAACCTCCATCTCACGCTGATGGGGCTGATGCTGATCTTCACCGGGTTCTACGGCTTCTACGCCGCCTGCCTGGTGATCTCGTCCACCGCCTTCCCGGGCTGGGCCAACATCTACCTGAGCCCCACCACGCTGGGGTCGATCACGATGGTGATCACGTTCGGGTTCGCGGGCGGGTTCACGGGCGGCTACTTCGCCTCCCGCGGCCAGCCGTTCTGGACCGTGTCCGGCGGCCTCGCCGGCGTGATCGGAGTCTCCGCGGGGGCGGACGTGTACGCCCCCACGCTCGCCTACCTGCTCGCCATCGCCACCGCCGCGCTGACCGTCTACGCGGGCGCCTGGATCGAGCAGAAGATGCGCGTGGACGACGTGGTCGGCGCCGTGGCGGTGCACGGCTTCGCGGGCTTCATGGGCATGCTGTGGGTCGGGATCTTCGCGGCGGGCTACCCCACCGGGCTCAACAACGTGGACAGCTCGATCGGCGGCCAGCTGATCGGCATCGCCACGTTCCTCCCGCTCGGCTTCCTGACCGGCTGGCTCGCATCGTTCGTCCTCAAGAAACTGAACCTGCTGCGGATGCCGCCGGAGGTGGAGCTCGAGGGACTCGACGTGGCCGAGTACGAGGAGGACCTGTACATGCCGGAGATGGCGCGTATGGAGGAGATGCTCGTGGAGCCCGACGGCACGGTCGTCAGATCGCGCGGGGTCCTCACCGAGGCGGACCGGGAGGTGGTGAGGTAGGTGCTCGAGCTGATCCTCGCCGTGGGCCTGCCCGTGCTGATCCTGGCCGTCCTCGTGATCGCGATGACGCGCGAGGACCGCTGGCTGCGGCGCCGCGCGCGGCGCTACCGCCAGCTCGAGCTCGAGGGGATCGAGGAGCTGCGCACGAAGGACCCCTTCCCGGAGCAGCGTGCCGTGCCCGGGGCCTTCCTGCGCGATCCCGACGGCCGGCGCCTGGACGCCGACCGCGTCCTGCACCAGGAGCTCGAGCAGCTGCGTGAGCACACGCGCGCGCAGGCCGCGCGACGAGCGCGAAGAAGGTCGCTACGGCGAGGGAAGGGGGCGGAATGCCTGGTCTGATCGACAGCTCACCGAGTTGCGTCGTCTCGAACGAGGCGGCGGAGCCGGCCGACGACAGCGCCGACTTCATCCTCCAGGCGAACTACGAGGAGTGCGCGGGGTTCGGGACGTTCATGCCCGGCTCGACCTACGGCGAGGACGGCTCGTCCGCGGAGACCGCGTACTACATCCTGACCGTGCTGGGCATCGTCGTCACGCTCGCTGCGCTGCTGGCCTGGGTGCTGTACGAGAACCGCCAGCTGATCCTGCACGTGGCCCGGCTGCGGCGCGGGGACGCGCGCGCGATGCGGGCACCGGGCCAGGGCGACGTCTAGAGGGAGGGAGCGGAAGTTGATCAACAACGGCAGCGCCCGGCGCCAGATCGAGTTCCCCGAGAGGCAGACCCACGTGAAGGCCTTCGAGCTCGCGATGCTTGCGATCTCGATCGCATGCGTGATCATCGTGCTGGTGATCCTCCTCTTCACGAACCTCGGGAACGAGTTCCGTCCCACGATTTGAGCTAGCCGAACGCCGGGCCACGCGGCCCACGTGGCCGCGCGCGCTCGTCATCCTCGCTGTCCTGGCGCTGGCGTTCGTCTTCGCGCGCACCTGCCAGGACGACCAGGTGCGGATCTCCAAGGAGCAGGCGCTCGCCACCGCGCGCGACGAGGTGGACTTCACCCCGCGGCGGACGCAGATCCGGCTGCTGCGGCAGGGGATCCAGTCGACGCCGTTCTGGATCGTCTCGCTGTCGGTGCCGGGGGAGCGCGAGGGCACGTTCAGGCGTCTGGCCGTGGTGCGCGTGGACGCGAACACGGGGAAGGTCGAGGAGGTCGATCGCGACCGCTGATATCAGCCGGGGGCTCACGCTCCCGGACCCCCGCGGCGACCTGGCCGGTCGCAGGTGATCAGGGTCGCCAGCTCGGGGTCGAGCCGGACGGCGTGGCGTTCGCCGGGGCGCGGCGGCGACTCGGTTGGGGGCAGCTGCGCGCGCAGGTTGGGCTCGCCGGCGAGAACCACCTCCCAGCGGCCCGGCCCGGGGGCGACGTGCTCGACGGTCGCCTGGAGGGGGCCGTTCCCGGGCGGCCCCAGCCGGACCGCGCCGGCCCACGCGGCAACGGTGACCTCGCCCGGCGGTTCGTCGGTTCGCAGCCCGCACGGCCGTCCTGCCACCAGCACCTCCCCGTCTCGGTCGATCCGGGCGGGCAGGATGTTGTCGTAGCCGACCAGGCGCGCGACCGTCGCGTCGGACGGCTCGCGCAGGACCCGGGTGGGCTCGGCCAGCTGGCGGACCGTTCCGTCCACCAGGACCGCGACGCGATCGGCAAGGCGGAGCGCCTCGTCCGCACGGTGCGATACGTGGACCACCGTCGCCGTGCGGTCGGCCAGCAGGGCGGCGAGGTCGTCGAGGAACGACCGGCGGGCGTCCGGGTCCAATCTCGCGGCGGGCTCGTCGAGCAGGAGCAATCGGGGGTCGAGGGCGAGCGCGCGCGCCAGGCTGACTCGCTGGGCCTCGCCGCCGGAGAGCGCCGCGGCCGGGCGGTCGGCCAGGTGGGCG
>JBOGXS010000211.1:0-11840 GCA_050693815.1 Thermoleophilaceae bacterium
GGGGCTGCCGCCCGCTATCGCAGCGACTGGCTGCCCCACGCCGACTGGATCGAGCTGGACGGCATCGGCCACTGCCCCCAGCTCGACACCCCGCTCGAGACCGCACAGCTGATCCTGGGCTTCACCGCTCCCTGAACGGCGAGCGGGTGTTGACGACGTGTGCCGCCGTGGCCCAGCCGCGGCGCGCCGTAGCGACCGAGAGCGCCATGTTCGCGAGTCCGCGCACCGAGTGCGCGTCGGTCGAGCAGACGATCTGCACGCCGGCTCGAAGCGCGTCGCGGACGTGCTCGCCGCTCAGGTCGAGCCGGTCGGGGAGCCCGTTGACCTCGAGCGCGACGCGTTCCTCGAGCGCGACCTCGAACACGCGCTCCAGGTCGAGGGCGTTCTCCGCGCGCCGGTTGATGTAGCGGCCCTTCGGGTGGCTGAGGCAGCACACGTAGGGGTTGCGCAGCGCCTCCTCGACGCGATTGGTCAGGTCCCGCCGCGGCATTCGCTGCCCGCCGTGCACGCTTGCCTGTACCCACTCGAGCTCCGCGAGGACGTCGTCGGGAAGGTCGAGCCGCCCGTCGGGGAGGATGTCGCACTCGATCCCGCGCAGGACGCGAAACGGCGCCAGCAGCTCGTTCGCGGCCGCGATCTCGTCGGCCTGGCGGCGGACGTCGTCGGGGGTGAGCCCGCGGACGGCGCCCACGGCGGGCGTGTGGTCGCAGATCGCGAGGTAGTCGTAGCCGCGCTCTCGGGCGGCGCGGGCCATCTCCTCCACGCTCGCCCTTCCGTCCGACCAGGTCGTGTGGCAGTGCAGGTCGCCGCGGATGTCGTCCGGCTCGACGAGGGCCGGCGGGTCGCCGCGGAAGGGCTGCTCGCGCAGCTCCGGCGGGCACCAGGGCAGGTCGAGCGCGCGGTAGAGGGCCGCCCGGACCGCACGAGCTCCGCCACCGGCGCCGCCGCGCCGCGTATCGTCTCGGCGGCGCGACGGTAGGCGCGGGCCGTGTACGGGTTCGCGTCCCCGAGCTCCAGCAGCGACGCGAACGCGTCCAGGCGGTCGGCGATCTGGGGGTTGTCCACAGGCTTCGCGGCGAGCCGTCAGTGCCCTCGTATGCGCGTGAAATGGATGCGCACCGGCACTTCGTAGCGCCGCGCGAATGTCTCGGGCGTCATGCCGATGCGGGCGATGCTCGCGTCGTACTTGGCCCGGTAGTCGTCGGCGCGGTCGGCGGGCGGCGCGTCGCGATCGATCGCGGCGTTGCCGGTGAGGACGACGATGTCGCCGCCGCGCCCGTCGCCGTGGAAGTTCAGCGCCACGGGCGGGTTGGCCTCGATGTTGCGGACCCGTGCTCCCCGTTGGCTGTACACGAGGACGGACTCGGCCCCGTCCCACAGGAACCACACGGGCATGGGAAGCGGCATTCCCGCCCGCGTCACCGTCGTCATCCAGACGACGACCTCCTCTCGCAGATGACGAGCGACGCGAGCCCCGAACTCGGTGCTCTCGTCGATCACGATCCGATCATACGGCCGGCCCAGGCTCGGCCCACGAGCTGCGCCGATTAGCGCGCGAGTGGAGTGAGCAGGAGCTGCTCGATCCTTCCCAGGCGGCGCGGACGCAACACGCCATCCAGGCTCACCTTGCCGAGGTCGAGCCGGAGCTCTCGAAGCTTCGAACGCTCCAGGACGAGATCGCGACGGAGCTTCGCAGACGCATCGAGCGCGCTCGCCCCGCTGAACAGCGCTCAGCGAGCGGCGAGACCGGCGGCCGCGGCCTCCTCGTAGCGTTCTGCGAGCGCCAGCGCGGCGTCGCGTACCCCCTTGACGTCGGTCTGATCGGCCTGCTCGCGAAGCTCACGAGCACGCATCCGCATCTCGTCGAGGCTTCGCTCACCGGTTCGCAGCCGCTCCTCCATCGCGGCGGTCAGCCAGCGATCCTCATCACGTAGGTCGGGCCAAGGCCGAGCAGCCATCGGAGCCGTGTACCCAGCGCTAGGGACCTTCAGGCAGGCTCGGCCTGGGCCGGGCGGGTCCCCGTCCCCGCCACCGGGCCCGGCATCAGCTCCTCGGGCGTGGGCAGCTCGATTCCAAGCACCTTCATCCGGCGTGACAGCGTCCGGTAGGCGTGGCCGTAGATCTGCTGCGACGTGTAGCCGTACGAGACGAACTCGCTCGGGTCGTCCACGTAGGGCGGCACGAACACGTGCGCCGCGCGCGGGGCCAGCTCCAGCACCACCCGCTCGACCGTCGACCGGTGGCGCGGGTCCTGGTCGATCGCGTCGCGCAGGAAGCGCACCCCGAACGCCACGTGGCGGTGCTCGTCGCGCTCGACGAGCCCGAATCCCTCGCAGAAGCCCGGGTACATCGAGTGCTCGACCATGTAGTCGCGGATCAGGGTCTGACCGGTCACCGCCAGGAAGCCCTCCACGATCATGTGGTAGACGGCGATGCCCTCTACGAACAGGGCCAGGTCGTCCGGGCGGGCCTTGATCCGGTTCGACACGTCGCGCAGCCCGTCGTCGAACACCTCCCGCCAGGGTCCGGTGAGCTGCCGCTCCACCTCGCGCATCCGCCCGCGCAGGTCCTCCTCCGAGAGGCACATCACCTCCGCCCCGAAGCGGTCGAAGAAGGCGGCGTGGCGCGCCTCGTCCACCAGCTGGGTGGCCAGGAACAGCTCGATCTCACCGCTTGGCGCGGCCAGCAGGAAAGGCGCCAGGTCCGCGGTCACGCGCTCCTCGCCCACGTAGAACGACCCGAGCGACCAGATCGTGTTCTCCTGGGCCGGGCGGGGCGTGATCACCCACTGCTCGCGATCGACGCTGAAGTCGAGCTCGTGCGCCTTCCAGTTCTGGCGCTCCCAGAGCGCGTACAGCTGGCGGTACCCGAGCAGCCCGCCGCCGTCCCGCGCGCCGACCTCGCTGTCGTGACCGGGATCGCCCTGGCCGGGCCCGACGTCCCCTCGAGGGGTGGCCCCGGAGGGGTCACCCCGCAGAGTCCAGCTTCCGGCGCGGCGCGCCTGCACGTCGCGCTGCGCCTGCTCCCGCGCGAGCTCGGCGTCGTCGCGCCCCTGGGCGCGGTCGATCCAGCGTCCCAGCAGGGTCACCGGGAACAGCTCGCCGTCGACGTCTGTGAGGCGCTCCTGCATGGCCTGGCTCGGCGTCAGCTCGCCGGCGGCCATGCGCTGGTAGGACCCGTAGTCGAGCCGCACGGTCGCCACCGGCTCGGCGCCGCCGGGCCCGGTCGTGACGGCCAGCGGCGCGCCGTCGCGCACCCGCACGTCCCAGCTTCCGCCGTCGGGCGAGCCCGTGACCTCGTAGCGCACGGTGAACTCGTGGCCCTTCGTCCACTCCGGGTCGATCAGGTAGGGCAGGGCGCGGTACATCACGTCGGGATCGAGCCGCCCGCCGCTCGCCACCACCTGGTCGAGACCCACGTCGGCAGACGCCATCGCCCGCAGGCGCAGCGCCCGCCGGCGCTTGCCTCGGATGCGAAGGCGCCCGCCCAGGATCAGTGCCGCCGGCCCCGATGCGCCCGTGACCAGGTCGACGAAGGTGCGCGGATCGGCACTCAGGCGAAAGTCGACCTCCTCGTGCTCCCCGCCGTCGGCTTGGTGCACGTGCGCCCGGCCGTCGGACACGGCCACGTGATAGCTGCCCACCCCGCTCAGCTCGAGCGCGTAGGCCAGCGTGCCCGGGATGCGTGCCGCCGCGGCCGGCAGCGTCATCAGGATCAGCCGCGCGGCCAGCTCCGGATCGTCCTCGGCGATCCGGCGCAGCCCGGCCCGGCGACGCTCGGCCGCGGCCTGGGCCCCGGTCACGCGGCCGCCCTCTCCATGACCCGCACGTCGACCGGCGCCCTGTCCGCGAAGGCCCGGGCATCCGCCTCGGTGCCGATGTGCGAGCCCCAGTGCATCGGCACGGCCACGCGCGGGCCGATCCGCCGAGCCGCCTCGGCGGCCTCGTGCGCCGTCATCACGTAGACGCCGCTCACGGGCAGTAGCGCCACGTCCACGCCGGTCACGCTGTCCATCTCGGGGATCACGTCGGTGTCGCCGGAATGGTAGAGCCGCTCCCCGCGGACGGTCAGCTCGTACCCCACCCACCCCGCCTCGCGGGGGTGGAAGACGTGCCCCTCGGCGTCGCGCTTGGAGGTGTTGTAGGCCGCCACCGCGGCCACGTGCACGCCCCGGACGAGCTCGTCGTCGAGGAGCTCGCCCGGCGCGATCGAGTGCACCTGGCCGCTCACCCGCTCGGCAACGGCGGGCGGTCCGATCAGCCAGGTGTGCGAGGTCGAGAGCCGCTCCACGTCCTGCGGCGAGAAGTGGTCGTAGTGCCCGTGCGTGACGAGGATCAGATCGGCCGGCGGAGCGCCCTCGGGCACGCGGTAGGGGTCGATGTAGACGACCGAGCGCCCCACGCGCAGGCGAAAGCCCGAGTGGCCGAGCCAGTCGAGGGCGTCCAGCAGCACGCCCCGAAGGTTAGGAGCCGTTCGTGAGGCTCCGCTCCATGCGCACCCTGGTGCCGCCCCCGTCGTGGGACAGCTTCACCGCGTCCATCAGCGCCTCGATCAGCGCGAGGCCCCGGCCCCGGTGGGGCAGCGGCCCGTCCGGGCGCTCCACCCACCGCCCGCTGTCCACCACCTCGAGCACGACCCTCGAGTCCTCGACGCGTGCGTCGATGGTGAAGCTCCCGTCGCCGAAGCCGTAGCCGTGCTCGATCGCGTTCGAGCACGCCTCGTGGCAGGCCATTTGGGCCACCTCCACGTCCTCCTGCCCCACGCCGGCCCGTCGCAGCCAGCCGGCCAGGTCGCGCCGCACGTCGCGCAGGCGCGTCGGGTCGGTCGAGACCTCGAGGTGGAGGGGATCGAGCTCCGACGCCTGCGTCTGCAGCGCCAGCACGGCGATGTCGTCGTGGGCGGTGTGGATGGCGAGCATCGAGTCGACCAGGTGGTCGCACAGCTCCGCCGGGTGGCCGGGCTCCTCGGCCGCCCGCCGCAGCGCCTCGAGGCCGGCGTCGATCGGCACGCCGCGCTCCTCCACGAGCCCGTCCGTGTAGAGCTCGATCGTCGAGCCCGGCTCGAGCGCGGTCGAGAGCTCTTCGTGCGCGGCGCTCTCGAACACCCCCAGCGGGGGGTTCGGGGCGCCCTCCAGGAAGCGCCCGCGCCCGTCGGGGCCGACCACCAGGGGCGGGACGTGACCGGCGCTCGCGAAGCGCACGGTTCGCAGGTCGGGCTCGACGACCAGGTAGAGCAGCGTGGCCATCTGGGCTCCCTCCAGCCCGCGCACCAGCCGGTCGAGCCGGTCGAGCACCCCCGCCGGCGGGTGGCCCTCCACCGCGTAGGCGCGCGCGGCGTGCCGCAGCTGGCCCATCAGCGCCGCCGCGCCCAGGCCATGGCCCACCACGTCGCCCATCGCCACCCCCACGGCGCCGCCCTCGAGCGGGATGGCGTCGTACCAGTCGCCGCCCACGTCGCCGCCGCCCGGCATGTAGCGGGCGGCGATCTCGACCCCGGGCAGGTGCGGCAGCCGGTCGGGCAGGAGGCTGCGCTGGAGCGTCTCCACGGTCCCCACCTCGCGCTCGTACGCGCGCGCGTGCTCGATGGCCAGCCCGGCGCGGTCGGCCATCAGCACCAGCAGGCTCTCCTCCTCGGGCGTGAAGCGCCGCTGGCGCCGCGAGCCGATCTCCACCACGCCGGCCATCCGACCCTTGACGGTGAGCGGCGACGCCATCAGCGCCCTCACCCCGGCGGCGCCGAGCATCGGGTCGAGCCCGGCACCGCCGTGCAGCTCGTCCAGGATCAGCGGGCGCCGCTCCTCCACGACCTGGGCGAGCGCGTCGCCGATCGGCACCGTGTCCGAGCGCGGAGCGGCGCCGAAGCCGGCCGCGGCGCCCAGCGTCAGCTCCTCCTCGCCTGGCCGCAAGCGCTCGGCTCGGCCGAGTGCGAGCGGATCCGTTTCCCGAGGCTGATCGATCAGCAGGATCCGCGCGAGGTCGGCGCGGAAGACGTCCCGGATGCGCTCCACCAAGAGCGCCATCAGCTCGCGCAGCTCGAGGTGCTCGAGCGCGGCCTCGGTCACCTGCTGCAGCTTCCCGATCGTTACCGCCACGGCCTCGGCCTCCGTCCGCGCGGCGCGCTCGGCCTCGGCCCGGCGCTGCTCGGTCACGTCCACCACCTGCCAGACGTAGCCCACCGGCGCGCCCTTTCCGTCCATGGTGAGCGACACGTTCACGAGCGCGTGCACCACCTCGCCGTCGTGGCGCATGAAGCGCTTCTCGGACTGGTCGAGGCGCGGCTTGTCGCGCAGCAGCCGGCGCCAAGCGTCGCGCTCGCGCTGGCGGTCGGCCGGGTGCGCCCGCTCCCACAGCGGCTGCCCGAGCAGCTGTACCTGGGAGCGGCCGAGCAGGTCGCAGAGGGCCGAGTTGACCTCCAGCCAGTCGCCGTCGATCGTGCTCAGCCCCATGCCGATCGGCGCGTCCTCGAAGGCCGTCCGGAACCGCTCCTCGGACTCGCGCAGCTCGGCGTTCTTTGCCTGCAGCTCGAGCAGGATCGCCACCTTCGAGCGCAGCACGTCGGGGTCGACGGGCTTGACGATGTAGTCCACGGCCCCGGCCGAGTAGCCGCGCGTGATCTGCTCGGTGTCGGCGTCCGCGCCCGTCAGGAAGATCACGGCGACCTCCTCGCTGCGGCGCCGCTGCTTGATCAGCTCGACGGTCTCGAACCCGTCCAGGCCGGGCATGCGCACGTCCATCACGATCACCGCGTAGTCCCGCTCGAGCAGCTGCTTGAGCGCCTCCTCGCCGGACTGCGCCGTGCCCACGTGGTGGCCGAGCGGCGCCAGCACGGTCTCGATCGCCAGCAGGCTGTCGGCCTGGTCGTCGACGACCAGGATGCCCGTCGTGGCGCTCGCCCCCTCGAGCGCCATGACCGTCAGCGGTGCAGCCAGACGCGCATCAGCGACAGCAGCTGGTCCACGTCGACGGGCTTGGTGATGTAGTCCGAGGCGCCGCTCGCGATGCTCTTCTCCCTGTCGCCCCTCATCGCCTTGGCGGTGAGGGCCACGATCGGCAGCGACTCGAACTCGGGCATCTCGCGCACGGTCCGCGTGGCCTCGTAGCCGTCCATCTCCGGCATCATGATGTCCATCAGCACGAGCGAGACGTCCGGGTGCTGGCGCAGCGTCTCGATGCCCTCGCGGCCGTTCTCGGCGAACACCACGCGCATGCCGCGGCGCTCGAACACGCTGGTGAGCGCGAACACGTTGCGCACGTCGTCGTCGACGATCAGGACCTTCTTGCCGTCGAACACCTCGTCGCCCGAGTGGAGCCGCTCGAGCATGCGGCGCTTCTCGGCCGGCAGCCGCGCCTCGGCGCGGTGCAGGTAGAGCGACGTCTCCTCGAGCAGCCGCTCGGGCGAGCGCGCGTCCTTGAGCACCACGCTCTCGGCGTAGCGGCGCAGGCGGACCTCCTCGCGCGGCGTGAGCTCGCGGCTCGAGTGCACGATCACCGGCAGGCCGCGGAAGCGCTTGGCGCGCTTGACGCGCTCGAGCACGCCGAAGCCCTCCCCGTTCGGCAGCCCGAGGTCCAGCACCACGCAGTCGAAGCGGCGCGCGTCGAGCTCCGCCAAGGCCTCCTCGCGCGAGCTCGCGCCGCCGACCTCCACGCCCACGCCGCCGACCAGCTCGGCCAGCGCCTGGCGCTCCGCCGGGTCCTGCGACACCAGCAGCACGGAGCCGCCGCGGCGCTCGAGGAAGGCGGCCAGGTCGTCGAAGGCGGCGCCTAGCGCCTCGCGCCCGACCGGGGCCGGCACGAGCCCGAGCGCCCCGGACGCCCGCGCCTCGCGGTCGAACGACTCGTCTCCCATCACGAACACGGGCAGGTGGCGCGTCTCGGGGTGGCGCTTCAGGTGGTCGAGCACGGCGCTGCCCTCCACCTGGGGCAGCTCGCGGCTCAGCACGATCGCGCGCGGCATGAACTCGTGCACGAGCGCGAGCCCGGCGTCGCCGCGCAGCGCCAGCAGGCACTTGAAGCCGCGCTCGTGCGCGACCTCCACCGCGCCGCGGGCCAGCTCGCGGTCCTCGGTCATCACGAGCGCGACGCGGTCGCCCGGCATGAGGTCCGAGCGGTCGTCCGTGAGCGGCCCGGGCAGCTCGAGGCTCTCGGAGCGGCCCCCGCCGTTCGTCATCTCGGCCGGATCGGGGAGCACGGCAACCGGGCCGGGCTCGGGCGGCGCCGCCGGCGCCTCGAAGGCCACCGGCACCAGCAGCGTGAACGTCGAGCCCTCGCCCTGCGCGCTGTCGGCGCGGATCTCGCCGCCCAGCAGGCGGGCGATCTCGCGGCTGATCGAGAGCCCGAGCCCTGTGCCGCCGAAGCGCCTCGAGATCGAGCCCTCGGCCTGCTGGAAGGCCTCGAAGATCAGCCTCAGCTTGTCCGGCGGGATGCCGATCCCGGTGTCCTCCACCGAGAACGCGACGGTGCCCGGCTCGGGGCGCCCCACCCGCAGGGTGACGCCGCCCGTGTCGGTGAACTTGATCGCGTTCGAGACCAGGTTCTTCAGGACCTGCTGGAGGCGCTGCTCGTCGGTCTCGATCTCGTCCGGCGTGCCGGGCTCGAGCTCCACGGCGAAGGTGAGGCCCCTCTCCTCGGCGAGCAGCCGGAACGAGCGCTCGACGTAGTCGCGCACGCCGGCCAGCGACGTCAGGCCGGGGTGCACGTCCATCTTGCCCGCCTCGACCTTCGACAGGTCCAGGATGTCGTTGATCAGCGCGAGCAGGTCCGAGCCGGCGTTGTGGATCGTCTGCGCCGAGTCCACCTGCTTCGCGGTCAGGTTGCCGCTCTCGTTGCCGCTCAGCACCTTGGACAGGATCAGCAGCGAGTTGAGCGGGGTGCGCAGCTCGTGCGACATGTTGGCCAGGAACTCGCTCTTGTACTTCGAGGACAGCGCCAGCTGCTCGGCCTTCTCCTCGAGCGACGCGCGCGCGGTCTCGATCTCCTGGTTCTTGATCTCGATGTCGCGGTTCTGGCGGGCCAGCTGCTCGGCCTTGTCCTGCAGCTCCTCGTTGGTCTCCTGGAGCTCGTCCTGCTGGGCCTGGAGCGCCTGCGACTGGTTCTGCAGCTCCTGCGACTGTGACTGTGACTGCTGCAGCAGCTGCTCGGTGCGGACGTTGGCGATGATCGTCGAGAGCACCACGCCGATCGTCTCGGTCAGCTGGTCCAGGAACTGCAGGATGATCTCGCTGAAGCGCCGGAACGAGGCCAGCTCGATCACCGCCAGCACCTGCTCCTCGAACAGGACCGGGATCACGATGATGTTGCGCGGCGGCGCCTCGCCGAGGCCGGAGGCGATGTGGATGTACTCCTCCGGCGGGTCGACGATCAGGATCGGCTTCCTCTCGAGCGCGGCCTGGCCCACCAGCCCGTCGCCCGGCTTGAACCGGTTGGAGACCGACTTGCGCCGGGTGTAGCCGTAGCTCGCCAGCAGCCGCATCTCGTAGTCGCCCGCCTCCTCCTCGCGGTCGGCGAGGAAGAAGGCGCCGTGCTGCGCCGACACCGCCGGCGAGAGCTCGGACATGATCAGCTGCGACACCGTCTCGAGGTCGCGCTGGCCCTGCATCAGGCTGGAGATGCGGGTCAGGTTCGTCTTGAGCCAGTCCTGCTCCTCGTTGCGCCGGGTGGTCTCGCGCAGGTTGGCGATCATCTGGTTGATGTTGTCCGAGAGGTCCGCGACCTCTCCGCTGGCCTCGACGGTGATCTTCCGGGTGAGGTCGCCCTGGGTGACGGCGGTGGACACCTCGGCGATGGCGCGCACCTGGGTGGTCAAGTTCGACGCGAGCTGGTTCACGTTCTCGGTCAGCCCGCGCCAGGTGCCCGACACGCCCTCCACCTGGGCCTGGCCGCCCAGCATGCCCTCGGTGCCCACCTCGCGCGCCACGCGCGTGACCTCGTCGGCGAAGCTCGACAGCTGGTCGACCATCGTGTTGACGGTCTCCTTCAGCTCGAGGATCTCGCCCTTGGCGTCGACGGTGATCTTCTTCGACAGGTCGCCGCGCGCCACGGCGGTGGTCACCTCGGCGATGTTGCGGACCTGGTCGGTCAGGTTCGAGGCCATCGAGTTCACGTTCTCGGTGAGCCCACGCCAGGTGCCCGACACGTCCTCCACCTCGGCCTGGCCGCCCAGCTTGCCCTCGGTGCCCACCTCGCGTGCCACGCGCGTGACCTCGGCGGCGAACGAGCGCAGCCGGTCGACCATCTTGTTGAACGTGTCCGCCAGCGCGGCCACCTCGCCCATCGCCTCGACGGCGATCTTCTGGGACAGGTCGCCGTCGGCCACCGCCGTCGCCACCTGGGCGATCGAGCGCACCTGGTTGGTCAGGTTCGAGGCCATGAAGTTCACGTTCTGGGTGAGGTCGCGCCATGTGCCGGATACGCCCTTCACCTCGGCCTGGCCGCCCAGCTTGCCCTCGGTGCCCACCTCGCGGGCCACGCGCGTGACCTCGTCGGCGAAGCTCGACAGCTGGTCGACCATCGTGTTGACGGTCTCCTTCAGCTCGAGGATCTCGCCCTTCACGTCCACCGTGACCTTCTGCGACAGGTCGCCCTCGGCCACCGCGGTGGTGACCTGGGCGATGTTGCGCACCTGACTTGTCAGGTTGGAGGCCATCAGGTTCACGTTGTCGGTCAGGTCCTTCCAGGTGCCGGCCACGTTCGGCACCTCGGCCTGGCCGCCCAGGTTGCCCTCGGTGCCGACCTCGCGCGCCACGCGCGTTACCTCGTCGGCGAAGCCCGAGAGCTGGTCGACCATCGTGTTGGTGGTGTTCTTGAGTTCGAGGACCTCGCCCTTGACGTCGACGGTGATCTTCTGGGTCAGGTCGCCGCCGGCGACGGCGGTCATGACCTGGGCGATGTTGCGCACCTGGCTCGTCAGGTTCGACGCCATGAGGTTCACGTTGTCGGTGAGGTCCTTCCAGGTGCCGGCCACGTTCGGCACCTCGGCCTGACCGCCGAGCTTGCCGTCGGTGCCCACCTCGCGGGCCACGCTGGTGACCTGCTCGGCGAAGATCGCCAGCGTGTCGGTCATCTCGTTCATCGTGTCGGCCAGCTCGGCGACCTCGCCCTTGGCCTCCACGGTGATCTTCTGCGACAGGTCGCCGCGGGCGACCGCCTGCGCGACCTGGGAGATGTTGCGAACCTGGTCGGTGAGGTTGGAGGCCATGTTGTTGACCGACTCCGTCAGCGCGCGCCAGGTGCCGGACACCCCCTTCACCTCCGCCTGGCCGCCGAGCTTGCCCTCGGTTCCCACCTCGCGGGACACGCGCGTGACCTCGTCGGCGAAGCTCGAGAGCTGGTCGACCATCGTGTTCACGGTGGTGCCGATGCGCAGGAACTCGCCCTTCACCGGCTGGCCCTCGATCGTGAGGGCCATCTTGCGGTCGAGGTCGCCGTCGGCGACGGCGTCGAGCACCCTGGCCACCTCGGTGGTGGGGCGCACGAGGTCGTCGATCAGGGCGTTGAGGGACTCCACGCTCGTGCCCCAGCCACCGGCCGTGCGGCCCAGGTTTGCGCGCTGGTCCATGCGACCCTCGCGACCGATCACCCGGCGCACGCGCGCGAGCTCCTTCTCCATGCCCGCGTTCATGGCCACCAGCTCGTTGTAGGCGCCGGCGATCTCGCCGAGCACGCCGCGGCGGCGGCGCGACAGGCGGCGCGAGAAGTCGCCGTCGTGGGCGGCGATCAGGGCATCGCGGATCTCCTCGAGGGCCTGCAGCGGCACCTGGCCGCCGCCGTTCCCGGCGGCCGGCTGCTTGCGGGAAGCCGATCCGCGCGCAGCCCCGCTGGCGGGGTGACCGCCTCCGGCGGCAC
>JBOGXS010000212.1:0-23873 GCA_050693815.1 Thermoleophilaceae bacterium
GGGAAGGGCTCGGGGCGCGGAACCGGCCGCTGCGCGCCCGGCACCGGCGGAGGCCCGCCCCTAGGCATCGGGCGGCCCCGAGGTGAGCGCCCCGAGCACCCCGAAGCCCAGCAGCGCAAGCACGATCAGCGAAACGATCACCAGGATGTCGATTCCCTCCTCGACCATCACCGTCACGGTTAGGAAAGCCAGCAGGCAGATGATGGCGAGGCTGGCGGCCAGCACGAACGAGCGGACCACTAGTACACCGGGATGCGGTGGCCGGCCTCGTAGTCGTCGTGCACCCGGTCGGCGAAGAGCTTGATCAGCAGCAGGCCGAACACGAATCCCCCGATGTGGGCAAAGTAGGCGATCCCGCCCCCGTCCGCGCCGATCGGCTCCTGGAAGGCCGGCAGCAGCTGCATCAGGAACCAGATCCCCAGCACGAGCAGCGCCGGCAGCTGGATGATCGTGAAGAAGATGATGATGAAGACGACGGTGACCACGCGCGCGCGCGGGTAGAGGAGCGCGTAGCCGCCCAGCACCGCCGCGATGGCCCCGCTCGCCCCCACGGTCGGCACAGCCGCGTCGGTATCCGTCAGGACCTGCGCGCCGAGGGCGGCCAGGCCCCCCAGCAGGTAGAAGGCGACGAAGCGAAGCCGGCCCATCGAGTCCTCGATGTTGTTGCCGAAGATCCACAGGAACAGCATGTTGCCGCCCAGGTGCAGCAGGCTCCCGTGCAGGAACATCGAGGTGAAGACCGTGATCCACCAGGGGGCCTGATCGGGGGCCTCGCCCGCGACCCCGCGCTGGCCCTCGCACGCGATCTGGCCTGAGCCCGTGGCGCCGCACTCCTCGCCCGGGTTCGTCACCTCATAGGGGATGGCCCCGAACTCGAGCACCCGCTCGTTGCCGGTCTGGCCCAGGTCCCACCCACCCCGCTCGAACAGGAAGTAGACCAGGCAGCAGGCGACGATGATCGCCACCGTGAGCACGGGAAACCGCCGCGTCGGAATGTCGTCCTTCAGCGGGATCAAGTCGCGGCGGCGGCCTGCTCCAGGGTCTGCTCGGCGTGATAGCTCGAGCGCACCAGCGGCCCGGCGGCGACCGAGTCGAAGCCGATCGCGTACGCCTCGCGCCGAAGCTCGGCGAACTCCTCCGGATGCCAGTAGCGCACCACCGGCAGGTGGTCGCGCGTGGGGCGCAGGTACTGCCCCACGGTCAGCACCTGCACGCCGTGCTCGCGCAGCACGCCGAAGGCGTCGAGCAGCTCCTCCTTCGACTCGCCCAGGCCGGTCATCAGCCCCGACTTCGTGACCACCCGGTCGCCGCCCAGCGCCTTGGCGTTTCGCAGCACCCGGCAGGAGCGGAGGAAGCGCGAGCCGCGCCGAGCCAGCGGGTAGAGGCGCGGCACGGTCTCGACGTTGTGGTTGAACACGTCCGGGCGCTCGGCGATCACGCGGGCCAGGGGCATCTCCTCGCCGCGGAAGTCGGGCGTCAGAACCTCGACCTTGCAGGCGGGAGCCAGGCGGCGGATCGAGCGGATCACGCCCACGAAGGCGGTCGAGCCGAGGTCGGGCAGGTCGTCGCGGTCCACGCTCGTGATCACCGCGTGCCGGAGCCCCATCCTGCGGACCGACTGCGCCACCCGCAGCGGCTCGAGCGGGTCGTCGTGGGTCGGCTTTCCCGTCTTGACGTTGCAGAATCCGCAGCGGCGAGTGCAGGTGTCGCCCAGGATCATGAACGTGGCCGTGCCGCGCTCCCAGCAGTCGCCGATGTTCGGGCAGGCGGCCTCCTGGCAGACCGTGTGGAGGCCCTGGCCCTCGATCATCCCGCGCAGCTCGCGATAGCGCGGGCCGCCCGGCGCGGGACGCTTGAACCACTCGGGCTTGCGGTCGCGGAAGGGGCGCACCTCGCCCATCTCGAGCACCCGCGCCCCGCCCGGATTGGCCCGCGAGCGGGTGCTCACACGGGCACCGCCTCGCGCTCGCGGAGCCGCCGCGCCGACACCAGCCGCTGGCGCCGCCCGAAGGCCTCGCAGAACCGGTACGCCATCCGCTTGCGGAAGCAGGGCAGCGAGCGCGCGCGGCCCGTCTCGCGCGAGACCGAGGTCATCCGCGCGTGGTCCATGCCGCAGGGGACGATCCACTCGAACGGCTGGAGGTCGTTGTCGACGTTCACGGCGAGGCCGTGCGTGGACACGCCGTCGCGCACCCGCACCCCGATCGAGCCGATCTTGCGCTCCCCCGCCCAGACCCCGGTGAAGGGCGTGTCGCGCGGCTCGGCGACGATCCCCTCATCGCCCAGGGCGGCCACGATCGCGCCCTCCATGGCGTGCACGAAGTCGGCTACGCGCTCCACCGCCATGATCGGGTAGGCCACGAGCTGGCCGGGGCCGTGGTAGGTCACGCGCCCGCCGCGGTCGGTGTCGCGGACGTCGATTCCCTGGAGCCGGTACCAGTCCTCACCCATGGGAAGGTCGCCCGGCTCGGTGCGCTTGCCCTTGGTGTAGACGGGCGGGTGCTCGAGCACGAGCAGGAGGTCGGGGAGGTCGCCGCCCGCGCGCCGC
Organism: Thermoleophilaceae bacterium; assembly: GCA_050693815.1. Taxonomy (GTDB): domain Bacteria; phylum Actinomycetota; class Thermoleophilia; order Solirubrobacterales; family Thermoleophilaceae; genus JACVRW01. The sequence goes on from JBOGXS010000212.1 coordinate 2,549, forward strand.
TCGCGCAGCTCGCGCTGTAGGGCGAACGCCTCCTCGTAGGGCACGGGTCCCAGCTGTGCGACCCACAGTTCCGCCACCGCCTCAAGGCTACAGTCCGGGGGGATGGACCACGAGGAGCGCTTCTGGCCAGCCCGGATTCGCTGGCGGCTGCGCGGGGCCTGGATGTGGCCCTCGTTCGTGGCGCTCACGCTGCTGGACGGGCTGCTTCTGCACCTCCTGCCCCCGGTGCGCACCGGGATCGACCTGATCCCGGGAATCCTGCTCGCGACGTTCGGGAACCTGGTGCTGGTCGGCGCGCTCGGCCCGTGGCTCGCCCGGCGGATCTGGAGGCGCCGCCCGGCCGCCGCGCCGGACGCGCCGGCCAAGGCGCAGCTCGAGGTGCTGTCCGACCGGGTCGGCACCGGGCTGCTCGTGGCGAGCGTGTTCGGCGTCCTGGCCGCCGGCCTGGCGGCCCGCCCCACGGTCATCGCCGAGACCGACGCCAAGGAGGAGGCCGCCCGGGCGATCCACGCCTTCGTGCAGGAGAGCGGCAACGAGGAGCTGATCCGCAACGAGGAGACAGCCCACGCCGCCCGTCTGGCCGAGGGCTACTTTCGCATCTGCATCGCCCGCGACGACCGCGAGAGGTTCGCCTGCTACTTCGTGGACACGAGCCGCGACCCCACTCGGATCGTGGCCGATCCGAGCGCGGAGCCGAACGAGATCGATCCTTAGACCGCGCGCTCGCTCACACTTGGAGCAGCGACGCGAGCTCCCCGCCGGGCCGGACCTCCAGCAGCATGAGCGAGTTCCTCCCCGTTCGCAGCGCCGCCTCGGGCACGATCAGCGAGAAGTACTCGCTCGGCCGGCGGCCCAGGTGAAAGCTGCGCCCCACGGCTCGTATCCGGCCGTTCACCGCCACCGCCAGGTCGCGCTCCGCCCCGGGGTGCCCGCCCTCGAGTCGCCCCACCACGCGCGTGGGGAAGATCGACTCCGTCGGGAGCACGTGGCGCAGCAGCCCCGCGTTGGCCAGCTCGCCGCGCACGGTGCTCGAGCGCGCGACGCTCGCGGCCGGCACGGGCCGGCCGAGCAGCCCGGGGTGCGGGCCGATCCGATAGGCGGCGGCCCACGGGTCGCCGAAGGCCCGCTCGCTGCGCGCCCCGGTGCCGAACTTGGCGGCGCGCCAGCGGCGCAGCCACTCGCGCCGTCGCTCGAGCTCGTCGACGTCGATCGACACGACGCGGCTGAAGTCCCTCCGCACCATGCTCACATGCCGCCGCGCTCGGGTGTAGGCCGAGAAGGCCGAGCGCCCGGCGCCGCGCCAGGGCACCGGCACGTCGAGCAGGTCGGCCACCGTCGCGACCACGTCCACCGTGCGCACCACGGTGTCGACCGCGCGCCCCTCGGTCTGACCGGGCGCCTTGACGAAGAACGGCACCGGCGCGATCTGCGCGATGTTGCGCTCGGTCACCTGGCGCCGGCTGCTCGCCCCCAGCTCGAAGGAGTAGCCGTGGTCGGCCACCACCACCAGCAGCGCCCGGTCGAACAGGCCGGTGCGGCGCAGGCGGCGCACGAGCCGGCCGAGCTCGTGGTCGGTGAAGCCGACCTGCAGCAGGTGGCGAAGGTGGTTGTGGTCGGTCAGCCCCGGGTCGCGCCACCCGCCCGGCTTGTTGATGCCCTTGACCGGGTCCTCCCCCTTCGGGCGGCTCTGGCGCCCGGACGGCAGGTAGATCCAGGGCTCGTGCGGGAGCAGCGCGTGCTGGAGGTAGAGGGTGGGCTGCGCCCGGTCGCGGATCGCTCCGATCCACTTGTGCAGCCGCGCCGGGCGGCCGCCGCCGGCCAGCCGGCGCAGCACCCCCAGGCGCCGGGTCTGCGCCCCCTCGCAGATCCACGGCGGGCAGACGGCGGAGGCCGACTCCACCTTGATCACGTCATAGCCCAGCTCGTGCATCATGTGGAAGATGCTCGGTTGGTGGCTGCGCACGTCGGCCGCCGTGCGCGGGCGGGGCATGCGGCCGTCGAGGATGGAGGGGACGGCCTTGAAGCTCGAGTCGTACACCGTCTGGCCGTTGCGAAACCACGTCGAGGTCTCGGCCAGGGCGGCGAAGTTCGGGTAGCGATGCGCGTCGATCCGACCACCCGGCGCGGTCAGCGTGTCGGTGGGGAACTCGTCGAGGATGAGGATCACCACCGGCGGGCGTCGCTTTCCGGGCTCGTCGTCGCCCTCCACGACGGCGAAAGCCGCCCCGGCGGCCAGCATGACCACCGCCAGCAGCACGAGGGCCGACGCGCGCACGGGAGGAACGCTAGCTACGCCCGAGCGCACGCAGGCGCCCGCCCGCCACGACCTCGTACACCACGATCGCGTTGCGGCCCTCGCGCAGCGCGTCTCCCGGGACCATGAAGGCGAAGTGCTCGGTGGAGTCGCCGGTCAGGTGGAACGAGCGGCCCACCGCCTCGATCCGACCGTTGACGGCCACGGCCAGGTCGCGCCGCTCGCCCGGCCGCCCTCCGCGCAGGTGGCCCGCGATCTCGCTGGGCAGCACGCCGGACCGGCGCCGCACGTTCCCGAACATGCGCGCCTGGACGACCGACGCGCGTACGCTCCCGGCGGGCACGCGGGTCACGCTTCGGGCGGCACGCCCGATCAGCTCCCGGTTGGGCCCGATGCCGGTGAACAGGGTGCCGAGCGGCCCGGAGCCGAACTCGCGCAGGCGACGCCTCACCACCGTCCGCCGGCGTGCCTCCCACGGCCGGCCCGCGATCATCACGACATCCGAGAAGTCGCGCGTCGGGAAGACGAGGCGGCGGGTACGGCGGGCGGCGGGGCCGAACGCCGAGCGGCCGTCCTGGCGGTACCCGAGCTCGAAGCCGAGCACGTCGGCGATCGTCGCGGGCACGTCGAGGGTCCGCGCGTAGGCGTCGCTCACCCGGCCGCGCCGCTGGCCGGGACGCTTGACGAGGAGCGGCACGGGGGCCACCTCGTGGGCCGTGTCGGCCAGTGCGCGGCGACGCGTCTCCACGCCCGAGCGCCACAGGTAGCCGTGGTCGGCGGTCACCACGATCAGCGTGTCGTCGTAGATGCCCTGCGACTTCAGCCGCCGCAGGAGCCGACCCACCAGCCGGTCGGTGAAGCCGAGCTGGAGGAGGTAGCGCTGCTCGTTGTGGCGGGTCAGGAACTCGTCGGCGAAGCCCGGCACCGTGCTCATCCCGGGCAGCAGGTCGCGCGGCCGGGGCCGGGTCCGCAGGCCGGAGGGGAGGTGGAGCCAGGGCCCGTGCGGCAACAGGAGATGCTTCACCCAGAAGCCGGGACGGCGGCTCGCCCGGATCGAGCGCAGCCAGCGCGCGAAGCGCTGCGGGCGGCCCTCGAGCAGCTTGGGGACGATCGCCGGGCGTCGCCTTCGTCCGCCCTCGCACATGCGCGGCGGGCATAGGGCCGAGGCCTCCTCCGACGCCACCATGCGGTAGCCGCGACGGCCGAACACGTCGTACAGCGAGCGCGGGTGGCCGCGCCGGTTGGCCGGCACGCGCGGCCGCGGCCGCCGGCCGTCGAGGATCAGCGGCACCGCCTTGGTCGTGGAGTCGAAGACCGAGTAGGCGTTTCGAAACCAGGTCGAGTCCCCGGCCAGGGCGGCGAAGCCGGGGTACCGCACGCGGTCGATCCGGCCGCGACCGTCGAGCAGGGAGTCGCCGGGGAGCTCGTCCATGACGAGCAGCACGACGTGCGGGTGGCGTGGGGTAGGCGCCTGCCCCACGGGCTGCGCCCGTCCCGGGCCCTTCGCGGTCGGCTCGTCCGAGGAGCAGGACGCGACGATCAGCGCCACCGCGACGGCCGCCACCACCGCGAGCACGGCCCGCTTCACCGCCTCACCCGGCCGCCACCAGCCGCGCTCCGAGTCGCCGGGCCAGTCCCTCGCCTCCCCATCGCATCACCACGTCGTGGTTGTACTCGAACAGCGGGCGGGCGAGTGGTGCGACCAGGTTCATCCAGCGCCTGGTGGTGGACACGTTCCACTCGTACACCACGGCCGTGAGGCCGTCCTGCTCGTACAGGCGCCACACTCCGGTGCCGTCGAGCGCGCCCGTCGCGGCGCCCTCCATCCAGCGCGGCGCCTCCACCGCGCGTACGGTGAAGTCGAACTCCAGCTCGTACGGGATGCGGCTGCGCCAGGCGACCCGGTAGCGGCTCCCGACCCGCCGCTCGTCACCGGGATCGAGCTCGCTCGCGCGCTCCACGCCGCGCCACCACTCGGGCCAGCGCACCGGGTCCTGGAGCACGTCCCACGCCGCTTCGCGGGGCGCCTCCAGGAGCCAGGTCGTCAAGAAGCGGTAGGACATCGCGCGGCCAGGAATCAGCGGGGGTCCGGGGGCGCGAGCCCCCGGCTCATGTCAGTTCTCGAGGTTCACCATCACGTGCTTCACCTCGGTGTAGTCCTCGAGCGCGTACTTCGACATGTCCTTGCCGTAGCCCGACTGCTTGTAGCCGCCGTGCGGCATCTCCGTCGCCATCGTGACGTGGTCGTTCACCCACACGGTGCCGAAGCGCAGGGCGTTCGCCACCCGGTGCGCGCGGCCGATGTCCCGCGTCCACACCGAGGAGGCCAGGCCGTAGCGCGTGCCGTTCGCCCACTCGATTGCGTTCGGCTCGTCGCTGAACCGCTGGACGGTGATGACCGGTCCGAAGATCTCGTTCTGGATCATCTCGTCCTCCTGCTCGAGGTTCGCCACGACGGTCGGCTCCAGGTACGAGCCGGGCAGGTCGGGCTGCTTGCCGCCGGTCACGATCTCGGCGTGAGACGGGGTGCCCGACAGGAAGCCCTCCACGCGCTCGCGCTGGCGCATCGAGTTGAGCGGCCCGAGCGTGGTCTCGGGGTCGAACGTGTCGCCCAGCTTCTGCCCCTGGGCCTGCTCGGAGAGCCCGCTGACCACGTCGTCGTAGACCTTCGCGGAGGCGAGCACGCGCGTGGCCGCCGTGCAGTCCTGGCCGGCGTTGTAGAGGCCAGTCGCCGCGATCGTCTCCATCGCCACGTCCATGTCCACGTCGTCGAACACGATCACCGGGGCCTTGCCGCCCAGCTCGAGGTGCACGCGCTTGAGCGAGTCCGCCGCCGCGCGCGCGATCCACTTGCCGGTCTCGGGCGAGCCGGTCAGCGAGACCATCTCGATGTCGGGATGGGTCACGAGCGAGGAGCCCGCCGGCTGGCCGTGGCCGGTGATCACGTTGAGCGCGCCCTTGGGCAGCACCTCGGCTGCGTACTCGGCCAGCTTGATCGTGGAGATGGGCGTGCTCTCGGCGGGCTTCAGCACGATCGTGCAGCCCGTGGCCAGCGCCGGCCCGATCTTCCAGACGGCCATCATCAGCGGGTAGTTCCAGGGCGCGATCTGTCCCACCGGGCCGACCGGCTCGCGCCGGATGATCGAGGTGCGCCCGGCCATGTACTCGCCCGCCGCCTGGCCCTCGGGCGTGCGCGCCGCGCCGCCGAAGAAGCGCAGGTTGTCGCACAGGAAGGGCATCTCGTCCTCGAGGAAGGCGCTGCGCGGCTTGCCCGCGTCGGCCGCCTCGAGGTCGGACAGCTCCTCGGCGTGCTCCTCGAGCAGGTCGGCGAGCTTGATCAGCGCGTGGGCGCGCTCCCCGGGCGGCGTGGCCGCCCAGCCCGGGAAGGCGCGCTTGGCCGCCGCCACGGCGCGGTTCACGTCCTCCTCGGCGGAGAGCGGCGTCTCGGCGATCACCTCGCTGTTGGCGGGGTTGGTCACCTCCTCGGTGGCGCCGTCGGCGGCGTCCACGAACTCGCCGTCGATGAAGTTCTGCAGCTTCGTCTTGGTCATCGTCGCCATGGCTAGGTCTCCTCTCTAGGCGGTCACGCCCAGCACGTCCTCCACAGGGGTGTACTCCATCCCGGTGCCCTCGGCTACGGCCTGGTGGGTCACCTTGCCGTCCGCCACGTTCACGCCGGGCCGCAGCCCGGGCATCGCCTGGATCGCTCCCTCGAGCCCGTGGTCGGCCAGGGCCAGCACGTAGGGCAGCGTCGCGTTCGTCAGCGCGAAGGTCGAGGTCACGGGCACGGCGCCGGGCATGTTGGCCACGCAGTAGTGCGTGACGCCGTCGACCTCGTACACAGGGTCCGAGTGGGTGGTCGGGTGGGAGGTCTCGAAGCAGCCGCCCTGGTCGATCGACACGTCCACCAGCACCGCGCGCGTCCTCATCAGGCCGAGCTGGTCGCGCTTGATCACGTAGGGCGCCCGCGCCCCGTGGACGAGCACCGCCCCGATCACCAGGTCCGCACGCGGCAGCATCTCCTCGATGGCGAGCGTGGACGAGTAGACCGTCGAGACGCGGCCGCCGAAGGCCACGTCGAGCTCGCGCAGGCGGTCGATGTTGCGGTCGAGCACGAAGACGTCGGCCTCCATGCCCATCGCGATGAAGGCGGCGTTCATGCCCACCACGCCACCGCCGATCACGATCACCGTCGCGGCGGCCACGCCCGGCACGCCGCCGAGCAGCACGCCGCGCCCGCCCAGGGGACGCTCCAGGAAGAACGCCCCCGCCTGGGTGGCGATCTTGCCCGCCACCTCGCTCATCGGCGCCAGCAGCGGCAGCCGCCCCTGCTCGTCGACGACCGTCTCGTAGGCCACACAGGTCGCGCCCGAGTCGACCAGGCCGCGCGTGAGGTCGGGATCGGGCGCCAGGTGCAGATAGGTGAACAGCAGGTGGTCGGGCCCCAGCAGCTCGACCTCCTGGGGCTGGGGCTCCTTCACGCCCAGGACCATCTCGGCCTCGTCGAACACCGACTTCGCGTCGGGCGCGATGCGCGCCCCCTGGCGCGTGTACTCCTCGTCCGGGATGGTGCTGCCCACGCCGGCGCCGGCCTGGACGATCACCTCGTGCTCGTGCTCGACCAGCTCCCTCACGCCGGCTGGCGTGAGCGACACCCGGTACTCGTCGGTCATGATCTCAGTCGGTACGCCGACCCTCATGCGGTTTGCATCCTCCTCATCTCAGTTACCGGCCAGGTCTCCCCGGGGGTCCGGGGGCGTGAGCGCCCGGCTCATGTCACCAGCTCGCGCGCCCGCAGCGCCAGCCAGAACTCGATCCGGTCGCGCGCGCTCGACAGGTCCCTCCCGGTGAGCTGCTCCACGCGCCTGATTCGGTAGCGCAGCGTATGCCGGTGGCAGTACAGCTCGCGCGCGGCTCGCTCCCACTGGCCGTTCTGCTCGATGTAGGCCTCGAGCGAGCGGATCAGCTCGTCGCCGTACTCGCCGCCCGCGTCCTCGAGCGGTCCGAGCACGCTGTCGCAGTAGAGCCGCAGCGCGTCGTCGTCCTGAAGCGAGAGCAGCAGCTGGAAGGCGCCGAGGTCGCGGTAGGAGGCCACCGGCGAGGAAGACACGATCGCTCCGGTGCGGGCCGAGCCCGCCCCCTCGCGCACTGCGCCGTTCGCCAGCACGGTGGCCTCGAGCGCGCACCGCGCCTCGTGGAACGAGCGCCGCAGGAGCCCCACGGGCGCGACGCGCGAGGCCGCCGCGCGCAGGTCGCCGTGCTCCGAGGCGAGCGCCTCGCGGGCGCGGGCCGCGAGGACCACCGGATCGAGCCCCTCGCGCGCGTCGACCACGGCGCACAGGAGCCGCTCGCGCGTGGCCACCAGGGCGCCCACGCCGGCGTCGGCCAGGTGGCGATCGAGGTCGGCCACGGCGGCGGAGTCGCCCGCGAACACGAGCACGGCGGCGTTCGCTCCCACCCCGAACGGCCGCAGCCGCACCGCCAGCTCCGACTCCGACAGCCGGCCGCCGACCGCCTCGGCCAGCACGTCCCCGGCCAGGCGGCGCTCGGTGTCGCGCATCGCGCGCTGGCGCATCAGCTCGAGCGCCACCACGGTCACCGCCTGCTGCAGGATGAGCCGCTCGAAGTCGCCGAGGCCGCCGGCGTCGCGGGCGGCCACGAGCCAGGCCTGGGGGGCGCCGCGCCCGCGAGTCGACACCGGCAGCACGAGCGAGCGCCCGGCGATCTCCGGATGGTCGGGCGCGAACTCGCCGGGCTCGGCCGCCCGGCCGCCCGCCGCCGCGCCCGTCAGGCCGCTTCGCCGGCGCACCTCCTCGCGCACCTCGTCGAGGGCCTCCTCGGGGATCTCGCGCCGGAAGGGCTTGGACGCGATCGTCTCGCCGCGGGCCGAGAGCACGCAGACCGCCCCGCCGGTAGCGGCGGCCAGCGCGCGCACCAAATCGTCGAGGCCGCGCTCCTCCAGCACCAGCCGCTCGAGCCGCTTGTGGATCGCTATGCCGCGCTGGAGCACCTCGTACTGCTCGTTCACGAGCCGCGTGAAGGCCTTCTCGGTGAGCGCGATGAAGGGCAGCTCGTAGGGCACCTCGAACACCGGGAAGTCGAGCCCGGCGGCCTCCTCGACCAGCGCCGCCGGCACGCGGTCGTGGTCGAATCCGGTGCCGAACCCGAGCCCCGCCAGGTGCCGTCCGGACAGGAGCCGCACGAACTCGCGCTGGCGCGCCTCGCCGTCGAGCTGGATGCCCGTGGTCAGCAGCAGCTCGCCGCCCGACAGCCAGGGCGTGGGATCGGGAAGCTCGGAGATGTGCACCCAGCGCACGGGGGCGTCGGCGCCGTCCTCGCCGGCGACCACGTCGAGGCCGAGCTCCCCGACGAGGTCACGGACAGTGAGCATCGAGCGCTCCCGTCAGTGCCGGACGATCCGGTCCCAGGCGTCGGTCAGCACCTGGCGCAGGACGCGGTCGATCAGCTCGAACTCCTCGGTGTCGGCGATCAGCGGCGGCGAGAGCTGGATCACGGGGTCGCCGCGGTCGTCGGCGCGGCAGATCAGCCCGTGCCTGTAGAGCTCGCCGGACATGAAGCCGCGCAGCAGCTCCTCGCCCTCCTCGTCGCTGAAGCTCTCCTTGGTCTCCTTGTCCTTGACCAGCTCGAGCGCGTGGAAGTAGCCCGCGCCGCGCACGTCGCCCACGATCGGGAGGTCCTCGTGGAGCTTGTCGAGCATCCGGCGGAGCTCGGGCTCCTTCTCGCGCACGTGGCCGCAGAGGTCCTCGCGCTCGAAGATGTCGAGGTTGGCCATGGCGATCGCCGCCGACACCGGATGGCCGCCGAATGTGATGCCGTGGCTGAACATCCGCGTGTCGTGCATGAACGGCTCGGCCAGGCGGTCGGAGACGATCACGGCGCCCATGGCGGCGTAGGCCGAGGTCAGGCCCTTGGCCGTGGTGATCATGTCGGGCACCACGCCGAAGCGGTCGACGCCGAAGTAGTGGCCCAGGCGCCCGAACGAGCAGATCACCTCGTCTGCGATCAGCAGGACGCCGTGCCGGTCGCAGATCTCGCGCACGCGCTGCCAGTAGCCGTCCTGGGGGACGAAGCACCCGCCCGAGTTCTGCACCGGCTCGAGGATCACGGCGGCGACCGTCTCGGGCCCCTGGAACTCGATCATGCGCTCGATCTCGTCGGCGGCCCAGAGCGGGTCGCGGTCCTCGGGCCAGCGGTAGGAGTTGGTGTTGGCCACGTGGAACGCGCCCGGCACGAGCGGCTCGAAGACCGTGCGCAGCGGCGTGATCCCGGTGATCGACAGGGCGCCGAACGTGGTGCCGTGGTAGGCCGTCTCGCGCGAGATGATCTTGGTGCGAAGCGGCTCGCCGTTCAGCTTGTGGAACTGGCGCGACAGCTTCCACGCCGACTCGACCGCCTCGGAGCCGCCGGAGGTGAAGAACACGCGGTTGAGGTCCCCCGGCGCGAGGCCGGCGATCCGCTCGGCCAGCGCGATGGCCGTGGGATGGGCGTAGCTCCAGTTGGTGTAGAAGCCGAGCTTCTCCACCTGGCGCGCCGCCGCCTCGCCGATCTCGGCGCGGCCGTGGCCGGCGTTCACGCAGAACAGCGCGGAGAGCCCGTCAAGGTAGCGCGTGTCGTGCTCGTCGTAGACGTAGGAGCCCTCGCCGCGCACGATGATCGGGATCTCGTGCTCCCCGTCGTATCCCGCCATCCGGGTGAAGTGCATCCAGAGATGCCTGCGCGCCTTGTTCTGGAGGTCGCTCGGAGCACCGGCGTGCTCCTCCTGCACCGTCTGGGGGGTGGTTGCCATTCTCTCTCCTCGGAGTCGCTGCGCCTACGACGTTGCGGACAACCGTAGCGCGAAAGCGCGGCCCATACCATTGTCCAAGATGGACAATTAAGCTCCGGTGTTTTCGGCATTCCGAGGCTTGCGGCGGCGCCGGATCGGCCATAGCTTGCCCGAGAGGATGAGCCACGACGGCGAAGCTGCGCCGAGCGTCCGCCTGCAGGGAGTGACCAAGCGCTTCGGGGACCTCGTCGCGGTCCGCGACGTGGACCTCGACATCCCTCGCGGCGAGTTCTTCACCATGCTCGGCCCCTCCGGCTGCGGCAAGACCACGACGCTGCGGATGGTGGCCGGCTTCGAGGAGCCGAGCGAGGGGACCGTGCTGCTCGACGGCGAGGACGTGACCGGGCTGCCCGCCTTCAAGCGCCCCACCAACACCGTCTTCCAGAGCTACGCGCTCTTCCCGCACCTGAGCGTCGAGCGCAACGTCGCGTTCGGGCTGGAGCGCAGGGGCGTGTCCAGGGACGAGATCCGTCGCCGCGTGGGCGAGGAGCTCGAGCGCGTCGGCCTGGCCGCCGAGGCCAAGCGCAAGCCGCGCCAGCTCTCCGGCGGACAGCAGCAGCGCGTGGCGCTCGCGCGCGCTCTCGTGAACCGCCCCGCCGTGCTGCTGCTCGACGAGCCGCTGGGCGCGCTCGACCTCAAGCTGCGAAAGCAGCTCCAGGTGGAGCTCAAGCGCATCCAGGGGGAGGTCGGCATCACGTTCGTGTACGTGACGCACGACCAGGAGGAGGCGCTCACGATGTCGGACCGCATCGCGGTCATGAACCGTGGTTTGATCGAGCAGATGGACGAGCCGGAGGAGATCTACGAGCGTCCGCGCACGACGTTCGTGGCCGGCTTCATCGGCGTCTCGAACCTGATGCCCGGTGAGGTGGTCTCGGCCGGTGGCGCGGACGCCGAGCTGCGCCTCGACGCGGGCGTGACCGTGCGCACCGAGTCGGCCGGCTCCGCGGTGGGCGAGCGCGCCTACGCGGTGGTGCGTCCCGAGAAGCTCCAGCTGCACGCGGCGAACGGCGCCGCAGTGCGGGAGGGCGCGGGCTCGGCCCGCGCCGGACCGATGCCGTCTTCGGAAGGTAGCCCGAGCGTGGAGGGGCGGGTGGAGAGCTCGCTCTACCTGGGCACGGCCACCCAGGTGGTCGTCGTGCTCGGCGACGACACTCGACTGACCGTGCTGGTCCCGAACACCGACGAGGAGGCGCGCCGGCGCCTGCCGGCCGCGGGGGACGCCGCCCGCCTGACCTGGTCCGACGACAACATCCACATCGTGAGGGAGACGTGACCGACTTCGACAACAGCTTCGAACGCCTCGTCCGCGAGGAGATCAGCCGCCGCCGGCTGCTGCGACGCGGGGCCGCCGGCGCGCTCAGCGTGTCCGCGCTGTCCTACCTCGCCGCCTGCGGCTCCGAGACCGGCGGCGGGGCCGAGAACGCCGGCGAGGAGGTCAAGGCGATCGCCAAGGGCGAGATCTCGGACTCGCTCTACTTCGCCAACTGGCCGCTCTACATCGAGGAGGACCGCGGCACCCTCAAGGAGTTCGAGGAGGAGTACGGGACGAAGGTCAAGTACGTCGAGGAGGTCAACGACAACACCGAGTTCTTCGGCAAGGTGCGCCAGCAGTACGAGCGCGGCGACTCCGGCGGGCGCGACATCCACGTGGTCACCGACTGGATGGCCGCGCGCATGATGCGGCTGGGCTACGTGCAGAAGTTCGACAAGTCGCAGCTTCCGAACGCGACCAAGAACCTGATCCCGCGGCTCCAGTCGCCGCCCTTCGACCCCAAGCGCGAGTTCTCGATGCCCTGGCAGTCGGGCATCGCCGGGATCATCTACCGCAAGGACCTCGTGAAGAGCGAGCCGCGCAGTGTGGACGCGCTCTTCGACCCCGCGTACAAGGGCAAGGTCACGATGCTCACCGAGATGCGCGACAGCGTGGGCGTGGTGGCCGCGTCGCTCGGGCACGACCCGGAGAAGGCCTCGGTCGACCAGTTCATGGAGGCGATCGACAAGATCGGCCAGGCGGCCGAGTCGGGCCAGATCCGCGGCTTCACGGGCAACGAGTACACCAAGGACATCACCAAGGGCGACTCGGCGCTGATCATCGGCTGGTCAGGCGACGCCGTGCAGCTCAAGGCCGACAACCCGAACGTGGAGTTCGTGGTCCCGGAGACGGGCGGGCACCTGTGGACCGACAACATGCAGATCCCGGTCGGCGCCCCTCACGCGTTCACGGCGCAAAAGATGATCGACTTCGTCTACCGGCCCGAGGTACAGGCCGACATCGCGGAGTACGTGAACTACATCTGCCCGGTCGAGGGCGTGAAGGAGATCCTGGTCGAGCGCGACCCGGCGCTCGCCAACAACCGGCTGATCTTCCCCGACGAGGGGTTCCTCGAGCAGACGTTCATCTTCCGCGGCCTCGAGCCCGAGGAGGAGCAGGAGCTCGACAGCGCCTTCCAGCAGGTGATCGGCGCGTAGCACCGCCGTGCCCGCGGGCCTGAGGAGAGCCGGGCTTCCCTACCTCCTGCTGCTGCCGGGGCTGGGATGGCTGGCGGTCTTCTTCGTCATCCCGCTGGCCTACATGGCCTTCGAGTCGCTCAAGCTGGGCACGCTCGACACCGGCTACACCTTCAACTGGGAGTTCTCCAACTACACCGAGGCGATCGGCGACTTCTCGGAGCAGTTCCTGCGCTCCTTCGAGTACGCCGGGCTCGCCACGCTGATCGCGCTGGCGATCGGCTATCCGCTCGCGTACGTGATCGCCTTCCGCGGCGGGCGCTGGCGCAACGCGCTGCTGCTCGCGGTGATCGTCCCGTTCTTCGTCACCTACCTGATCCGCACGCTGTCCTGGGAGACGATCCTCGCCGACTCGAGCCTGGTGGTGGAGACGCTGCGGGGGGTGGGGGTCCTGAGCGAGGGCGGGCGCGTGCTCGACACCACCGCCTCGGTCGTGCTGGGCATCACCTACAACTTCCTGCCGTTCATGATCCTGCCGCTCTACGCCAGCCTGGAGCGGATCGACCACCGCCTGCTGGAGGCGGCCTACGACCTCTACGGGCGCCGCCGGGACGTGTTCCTGCGCGTGACGCTGCCGCTCTCGATGCCGGGTGTGGTGGCCGGCACGCTGCTCACGTTCATCCCGGCGGCCGGCGACTTCATCAACGCCGAGCTGCTCGGCACGCCGCGGCAGTTCATGATCGGCAACGTCATCCAGTCGCGCTACCTCGAGCTGTCCGACTACCCGACCGCGGCGGCGCTGTCGTTCATCCTGATGGCGCTGATGCTCGCGATCGTGCTGGTGTGGGCGCGCATCGCGGGCACCGAGGCGCTGCTGGGCACCGAGGGGGAGCGCAGGTAGGTGGAGGCGGGCGCGGCCACCGCCCCCGCCCCCGCGGGCGCGCGCGGGGAGCGTCCGCGCAGGCGGCGGGCGGGGGGCCGAGCCATCGACGCGGTCCTGAACTTCTACGCCGGGCTTGCCCTGCTCTACCTGCTGATCCCGATCGCGATCATCCTCGTCTTCTCCTTCAACCAGCCGCGCGGGCGCTTCAACTTCATCTGGCAGGAGTTCAGTCTCGACGCCTGGGGCGATCCCTTCGGCGTGCCCGGCATCGGCGACGCCCTGGTGAGCTCGCTCGAGATCGCCGCCCTGTCGACGCTCGTGGCCACGGCGCTGGGCACGATCACCGCGCTGGCGCTGGTGCGCTACGAGTTCCGCGGCCGCGCGCCGGTCAACTTCTTCATCTTCATCCCGCTGGCCACGCCGGAGGTGGTGCTGGGCGCGGCGCTGCTCTCGCTGTTCATCAACTTCTCGGTGGCCACCGGCTTCGGCACGATCGTGATCGCGCACATCATGTTCAACCTGTCGTTCGTGATCGTGACCGTGCGCTCGCGGCTGATCGGCTTCGACCGCTCGCTCGAGGAGGCGGCGCAGGACCTGGGCGCCACGCCGTGGCAGACCTTCCGGCTGATCACGCTGCCCCTGATCATGCCCGGCGTGGTCGCGGCCGCGCTGCTGGCCTTCGCCCTGTCGATCGACGACTTCGTGATCACGAACTTCAACGCCGGCTCGACGATCACGTTCCCGCTGTTCATCTGGGGCGCGGCGCGCGTGGCGGTGCCGCCGCAGATCTACGTGATCGCCTCGATGATCTTCCTCTTCACGCTGGCCATGATGCTGCTCACCGTCTGGCAGCAGCGGCGCGCCGAGCGGATGGCCTCCGTGCGGCCCGACGAGCCGGAGCCGAGCCGGGCCTGAGCCGTCGCTAGTCTCGCTGGCCGTGAGCACCTGGGAACAGATGGCCTCGCTCCCGTTCGAGGTCGAGGGCTACGGCCTGGAGGGCCGGGAGCTCGCCTTCACCGAGGACTTCGTCCGCTACACCACGATCATCACGCTGCGCGGCGGGGGCGAGGAGGGCGTCGGCGAGGACGTGGTCTACGACGGGGTCGACCACGCCAACCTCCAGGCCGCCGGCGGCACGCTGCCGCTCGCCGGCTCGCACACGCTCGAGTCCTTCTCGCGGCGGCTGGCCGAGCTCGACGCGTTCCCCGACCCGCCCGTGCGCGACGTGTCGCGGCGCTACCGCACCTGGGCCTTCGAGTCGGCGGCGCTCGACCTGGCCCTGCGCCAGGCGGGGCGCTCGCTCGCCGAGCAGCTGGGCCGCGAGCTGCGCCCGCTGAACTACGTGGTCTCGATGCGCCTGGGCAACTTCGGCGACGAGCAGCCCGAGACCTCCGAGCGCATGCTTCGCGTGCTCGAGCGCTATCCCGGCACGCGCTTCAAGCTCGACCCGACCAACACCTGGAGCGACGCGCTGATCGAGGAGCTGGCCCAGTCCGGCGCGGTCGACTCGCTCGACCTCAAGGGGCAGTACAAGGGCACCCCGGTCGACGTGGCCACCGACCCCGAGCTCTACGCCAAGCTGGTCGATGCCTTCCCCGACGCCTGGCTCGAGGATCCCGACGTGAGCGACGACACGCGCCCCATCCTCGAGCCGCACCGCGATCGCATCACGTGGGACGCTCCGATCCACTCGGTCGACGACGTGGCGGCGCTCGAGTGGGAGCCGCGCATGGTGAACATCAAGCCGTCGCGGGTGGGGGCGCTCGAGGACCTGTGCCGGGCGTACGACCACTGCGCCGAGCGCGGCATCGGCGCCTACGGCGGCGGCCAGACCGAGCTCGGCGTGGGCCGCGACCACATCCAGTACCTGGCGGCGCTCTTCCACCCGGACACGCCGAACGACGTGGCGCCGCGCGGCTTCAACGAGCCGTCGCCGCCCGACGGGATGCCGGCCAGCCCGATCCGGATAGACGCCGCCGCGACCGGCTTCCGGTTCGCCTGATCGGCCCGCGATCCCTCCGCGCGGCCGCGCCCGAGGCTATGCGCGCGCCTGGCGGTGGCCGGCGGACATGAGCCGGTCGCGCACCTCGAGCGGGTCGTCGGTGACCGTGATCAGGTCGAGGTCCCCGGGCGAGATCTTGCCCTCGCCCAGCAGCCGGGCGCGCATCCACTCGATCAGGTCGGACCAGTAGTCGCTTCCGACGAGGATCACGGGAAAGTTGCGTACCTTGCCCGTCTGGATCAGCGTGAGCGACTCGAACAGCTCGTCGAGCGTGCCGAAGCCGCCGGGGAAGACCACGAAGCCGCTCGCGTAGCGCACGAACATGATCTTGCGCGCGAAGAAGTAGTGGAACTCGAGCCCGATGTCGAGGTATGGGTTGAGCCCCTGCTCGAAGGGCAGCTCGATGTTGAGGCCGATCGACAGCGCCCCGGCGTCCTTCGCCCCCCGGTTGGCGGCCTCCATGGCGCCCGGGCCGCCGCCCGTGATGATCGCCATGCCCGCCTCGCCCACGAGCCGCGCGGTCCGGCGCGCCTTCGCGAACTCCGGATCGTCCGGCGCGGTGCGGGCCGAGCCGAAGAACGAGGCGGCGGCGCCCACCTGGGCGAGAGCTCGAAAGCCCATCTCGACCTCCTCCTGGATGCGCTCGAGGCGCACCGCGTCGGTGAGGGTCGAGAGCACGCCCGCCTCCTGCGCGGCGATGATCTCCTCGTCGAGCGTGACCGGCACGCGCGGCTCCGGTTGCGGCTGGGCCATGGAGGCTCCCGAGCCTAGTGGCCGCGCCCGCGGTTGCGCTCCGGCCTCCCGGCCCGCGACCACCGGTGGCCGGCGCTAAGTGCCCAATGCCTCTCTCGGATCGTTGGCAGGACGACCTCCCATACCGGTCGAATCAGGCAGCAGTGACCGCGCAGGACGACGTACGCGAGCGTGAGATGCGCACGCTCTTCAACCTCGTGCGCCCCGAGGAGTACGGCCGCGCCGACGTCGATGCCGTCCTGGAGCTCCGCGGCAGGGGCGTGCCGGAGGACCTACGTGGGCGGCAGGTGCCTTTCGAGCTCAAGTCTGCAACCGCGGGGCGACCGACGTTCTCGACGGTCCGCGACTTCGGTCTGCACTACATCGAGAAGTGGCGCCAGCTCCACTGGCTCTTCGGGATCTACGGGCGCGATCGTCGAGGTGACCAGGTGCTTCAGTACTGCCTTTACGGGTCCCCGGCTGCGATGGCGCCGTGGTTCGATCGGATGGCGGCCTACACCGCGCCGGACGTCTCACTGGCCGAGCACGTGCCGGACCTCATCACCGACGACACGCTGACCGCAATTCTCGGTGACGCAGAGCAGTTCAGCCGGGACGATGCTCGCCGACTCATGAAGAACCAGTACGGGGCCGCGGACTACGACGCCGCCGCTGATCTCGCCGGCGGCCAGTACTCCCGCGTGGTTATGCTGCAGATGCTGCGGGAGCGCTGCGAGTACGTGATCCGACGTGGATCGACCTTGAACAACCCGCATATCCCGGCGAGCTACTTCGCCGGCTGGGAGCAGATCACGCAGGATCACGCGGCGCGGCTCCGGGAGCTCGTCGTCGAGGCGCTCCTCGATGCCTGACGAGGCGCACGCCGGGACCATCCGGGACCGCTCGTAGCCTTCCCGACAAGCGGCGGTGAAAGACGCGACCGACACCCTCTTCGACCATCAGGGCGGCACCTCCGCTCCCTGGTACGAGGGACGGGAGATCACGGAGGCCGAGCGAGAGGTCTTCCGCCAGACGGCGCGGCGCTCCCGGGAGGCGAAGCTACGAGCGCTGGAGAGCGAACAGGGGCCCCCCGTCGAGCGCCGCCCGCGACTCGACCCGGCGACTCTGATGCCCGCAGTCGCGCGGCACGAGCTGCCCGCCCTCTCGCTCTTCAGCGGCGGTGGCGGGCTCGACCTCGGCTTTGACCGAGCCGGATTCGCTCACGTCGCGTCCTACGACACGCTCGAGGCCGCCGGACACACACTCCGGGAGAATCGGCCCCTCTGGGCAGTGCACGCCGGCGCCGAGGGGGATGTGCGCGAGGTCGATTGGCGGCCCTATCGAGGCGAGCTCGCGGTGCTCCACGGCGGTGCACCCTGTCAGCCGTTCTCCGTGGCGGGTCGACAGCGCGGCAAGGACGACGAACGAAATCTCTTGCCCGAGTTCGTCCGCGCCGTCCGCGAATCGCGCCCGCTCGCTTTCGTCGCGGAGAACGTAACGGCACTCGCCGGGCCGAAGTTCGCCCGCTACCTGCGGAGAGCGTTCCTTCGCCCACTCGAACGGGACTACCACATCACGGTCCTCAAGCTCAGCGCGCACGACGTCGGGGTCCCGCAGCTCCGGCATCGGGTCTTCTTCGTCGGCTTTCGCTGGGCGCGCGCCCACAATCGATTTGCACCGCCCAGCTCGACCCACCGAGCGGACCACCTGTCTCGGGGACCGGCACCATCCGAGGACATTGAGCAGCTGGCGCGCACCATGGGTGCGCGCGAGGCCCTGGGGCTAGCGAACATCGGGATCGATGCCCTCGCCCCCACCCTGCGGAGCACGCTCACCGGCCCACGGCATACGACCTCCATCCTCAGCAGCGTGTCGGCGCAGCGAGGCTGGGCGGAACTCGGCCTCTGGCCGAACGGCGTGGCGCCGACCAGAGCGCAGGCGCAGCGCTTCCCGACCGAGAACGGGCACGTGCGCCTGGCGGTCGCGGACTGCGCGCTTCTGCAGGGTTTTCCCTCGTGGTGGTCGTTCCACGGGGCTGTGTACATGTCGCTGGGGCAGATCGGGAACTCGGTCGCGCCGCCGGTGGCCTACCGGGTTGGGCTGGCAGTTGCCCGCGCACTCGCCCTTGTCCCGTAGGAGATCGCCTGCAGTTCCGCCTCGACGCGATCGGCCGCCAGCTCGGGATCCTCGTGTTCCCAAATCCGGATGATTGCCCAGCCGGCTTTGGCGAGGGCCGCCTCATCGGCACGATCCCGGGCGACGTTGCGATCGAACTTGACTCGCCAGTAGTCGGAGTTCGACCGAGGTTTCGTGGCGTGGATCGGGCAGCGATGCCAGAAGCAACCGTCAACAAAGACGGCGAGCCTGGATCTGGTGAAGGCGACATCGGGCCTGACCCATCGGCCCGCCGCGTTGATCCGCAGATCCTTGCGGTAGCGGAGCCCACGGGAATGAAGCGCGGAGCGGAGCCGCCGCTCGGGAGTCGTGTCGGTTCGCCGGTTCGCCTCCATGGTCTTCTGAGCGATGTAGTTGCTGGCGGGCGGCGCTGCACGGCTCACGAGCCGCAGGCTAGCTCGTGATGAGGTCACCACCAGCCCCACCGCTCGCTTTGGTGGCCTGACGGCCACGGCGAGGCTTTAGGGAGCGGCGCTGGCCGCCTCGCCCGATCCGACCCGCCCCCCAGCGTGGGGTGCCAGAACAGGGTTCTGGCATGGGGTGACGGGGTCGGATCGTGCTCGACGGAGACGAGGAGTTTGGGGGCGAGCGGTGGGGCGGTGGGACTTAACGGGAGAGGGCAGAGAGGCCAAACGGGCCACCGCGGCACCTGAAGAGGTAGAAGATGGGAGTACAACCGCGCAGCGGGTTTCGAGTGACCGCCAGGGACCTAGAGATGGTCCGCTGGACGGGTCGGCTGCGGTTCGCGGAGGCGCCTCAGGTGGCGCGACGGTTCGGGATGGACCAGCGCAATGCCTATCGGCGGTTGCACGGCTTGGTCGCGCACTCGCTGCTTGAGCATCGCCGGATCTTCCACGCCGAGCCGGGTGCCTACCTGGCAACGAGGGCGGGGCTGGATGCGGCCGGGCTCCAGCTACCGCGCCCGCGAGTGGACGTGCGGACCTACAGGCATGACCGGGAGGTGGCCTGGGTCTTGATCGCGCTCGAGCTCGAGTTCGGGCGCACACCCATACTGCTCGAGCGCGAACTCCGCTCACGGGAGCTCCGCGGGGCAGAGTGGCCTCGCTGCGCCGTTTGGCGCGGGAATCAGCGCACACAGCGCGGTCTCCACTTCGCGGACCTCGCGGTGGAGATCGAAGACCGCCGCCTGCTCGCCATCGAAGTAGAGCTGACTGGCAAGGGCCGAAAGCGGCTCGACTCGATCGTGGCCGCCTACGTGCGCGCCCGCCACGTCGCCACTGTCCGCTACTACGCCGCCCCCGCGGCGCGGCGGGGTGTCGAGCGGGCGGTAGCCCGCGCGAGCGCGCAGGGGCTATTCGACATCCGAACTTGGGAGGAGAGCTATGGCGTCACAGACGCAGGTGCCCTCGCCGGAGCTTGAGGCGATCGGGACGGTGGGCGCGGGCATGCTCGCTGGGGTCGCGCTCGGATGGGCCGTCGCGGCGGTCCTTCAGTGGCGGAACCTGCGCGGCACGTTCGCGCTGCCGCTGGCGCTCGTCGGCTACGTCGTGACCTCGGGCGAGCTGTTCTCTCGGCGCTGATGGTGGGCGGGCTTGCGGGCGCGCTGGGGCGCGCGTTCTGGCGGCGCCAGGACTTGAAGGCGGGCGGCGAGTCCAACCGCAGGGCGAGGGAGACGTTGAGCGTCCAAGCGTTGCGCGGTGGGGAGCGCTGGCGGCTCAAGCGGAACCAGGACTACGTCGACGCGGGGTGTTACGCGATCGGGCTCGACAGCCGTGGCGGGATCGTGTGGCGGTCCCTGGGCCAGGACCTCGAGCGCGCCTGCGGAACCCTCGAAGCCGCGCCCGAGCTACGAGCGCCAACGGCCCTGGCGGTGGACGAGTTCGCGGCGTTCGGGGGGCCGATCACATCGTGGGTCTCTTCCAGCGCGCCCGCTCAGCTGGCCTCTCGCTGCTGCTAACGACCCACGAGCTGGCCGATCTTCGCCGCATCGACGCGGCGTTCCAGGACCAGGTGCTCGGCAACGTCGAGCGATCATCGCGCACCGCCAGAACGTCCCCGACTCGGCCGAGCTCGTCGCTGCGATCGCGGGCACCGAGGAAGTCTGGGAGCACAGCAAACTAAAGGGAAAATGCCCAAGGACGTGCTCCCGGTCGTGATCTACGCGGCGAAGCCTCGCCCGACCCCAAGGACAGCGTCACCTCGTAGATCGAGCAGGTGCGCCAGCGGGTGGCAAGCATTGGCGGCCGTTCTGCGTGTTGCGAGCCGTTCAGCGAGGAGAACGTGTCGGGCTATCGCCGCAGCCGCGGGCCCCGGCTCGAGGCCGCCATAGCCGCCGCCAAGCGCGCCGCGGCCGAACACGGCGGAGCCGAGCTGTGGGTCTTCCACAGCAGCCGGCTGGTGCGCGGCAGCGGCAAGATGCGCGCGGCCCGCGCGCTCGGCGAGGTCTTCTACGACCTCCGCCGCCACGGCGTCACCCTGCGCTCGGTCGAGGACGACGCCTACGTCACCGACGAGGCGTTCGTCGGCATGGCGAGCAAGATGGCCAATAAGTACAGCGAGGACCTTGCCGGCCACGTCCGCCGCGGCAAGCGCACCCAATTCGAACGCGGCGACCGCCTCGGCGGCCCCGTCCCGGATGGCTACCGGCTTGTGGATCAGGTTCAAGACGGTCAGATCGTCCGTCGCTACGAGTTCGATCCCGAGCGAGAAGCGGTCATCGATGCGCAGGCGCGGCTCGCGCTCGACGGGTTGGGCGATGCCGCCATCGCGCGGCGGCTCAACGCCGACGGCCGCCGGACCAAGCGCGGGAAGCCGTGGACGCGACGGCGGGTCCAGGACACGCTCATAAACCCGTTCTACGCCGGACGAGCCGTCATCAATCGCGAGACGGAGCAAGAGCAGACCCGAGCCGGCGGCTGGCCCGCCCTGATCGCGCCCGACGACTTCGACCGGCTGCAAGCGATGCGAGCCGACCGGGACTGGTCGCGCAAGAGCCACGGGCGGCGAACGGGGCGACGGGCG